>JALYZL010000607.1 GCA_030948875.1 Actinomycetota bacterium | reverse complement strand
GGGCGAAGTCGGGCCGGGCCTCCCGGGCGCGCGCGACGAAGAGCATCACCGCCGCCGAGGCCACGATCGCCGCATTCGCCGTTCCGTGCGCATCGGGGACGGAGAGCGGCGGGACCGCGTGTTCGCGCTCGCCACGGAGCCGCAGCCGCCTACGGCTCGTCACGACGGCCTTCACGGACGGGGACCGCTCCAGGATGTCCGCGACCGACCGGGCCGCGGATGCGACGTGCTCGAAGTTGTCGATGACCATGAGGAGACGTTTCTCCCGCAACGAGGCGACGATGGTTGCGATCAGCGGTTCATCGCTCACCGCGCGGACATTGAGCGCGCGGGCGATCGTGGGCACAACAAGGGCGGGGTCGCGAATCGGCGTCAGATCGACGAAGAAGATACCGTCGGGGAACGCGTCGCCCGATGCTCGAGCGACCGCGATGGCGAGCCGCGTCTTCCCGATGCCACCCGGTCCGGTGAGCGTCACGAGCCGTGAGGTCGCGAGGAGCTGGCCGATCTCGGCGATCTCCCGCTCGCGTCCGATCAGGGTACTCAGGGGCGTCGGCAGATTGCCTGCGGCTGACGGTGGATCGTCGCCGCTCTGTGTCTTCTGGAGGAGGAGATCGGTGGCGATTGCGGGATGGCGACCGTCGCGGATTGCCGCCGCCAGCGCGCGTGTCTGCGCTTCCGGTTCCGCATCCTGCTCGCGGACGAGCAGCGCGGCGAACCGATCATATTGTCCGAGCGCGAGGTGTCGCTGACTGGTGCCGGCGTACAGACGCATGAGGGCGGCATGTGCGGCCTCGTGGGTCGGCTCGGCAGCGACGAGCCGTTGAAAGGTAGCGATCGCATCGGCAAACGCGCCGCGCTCGGCGTGCAGCTGCCCGAGCCGCATCAGCAGGGCGAGGTAACTGGCACGCAGCGCGATTCTCGGTTGCTCGGCCCACTCGTCGTAGAGATCGGTGGGCAGGAGATCTCCGCCATACAGGGAAAGCGCGGCCTGCGCCGATGCGCGCGAGGGCGCGCGCCATGCGTCCGCGACGGCTTTCTCGAAGGCATGGGCGTCGACCCACGTCATCGCAGGGGGAGCGAGCACGACCGTTTCACCCTCGCGTGTGAGCGCCGCGCCGGGCGGCATCCCCGCCGCGACCAGATGCTTGCGCGCGAGGTGCAGCATCTGGCGGAGGTTGTTGGCCTGGGCATCGCGGTCAAGGGCGGGCCAGAGGGTGTCCGTGATCTGCTCGCGATGGAGACGGTGCGCGGGGGCGAGCGCGAGCAGCTTGATGATGGCGGCCGCCCGACGCTGCCGCCACGCCGTCTCCGGTACACGCCGGCGACCGACGAGGACCGCAAAGTCGCCGAGCAATCGCACCTGAAGTCGGGCGCTGCTGGCCGCCCCGCCGGTCATTGCATTCACACGCCGCCTGTCGCTTCGTCAACGAGGGGTTCGCGGGCTACGATAGGAGCGTGAATGTATACCAATCGACAGCAATCGGCAAACGCGATCGCCGCTCGGCACATTCGTGGAATGAAATGCCAACAGATCATGCAGGGGTTGTGTCATAAACGCCCGGTAAACGGACGTATTCGCTCCTTTCTCCGAACACTGTTCGGCGGTGCCCGTTTCCCCGATAGATCATGTTCAGGAACCCGTCCCGCTATCAACGTCCCGTGGCGACCTGTCGCGTGAGCGTTACGGGACGAGGAGCAGCGACACCGATCTGACTTCCTCCTCGTTGCAACATGGATGATGCGACACGACGTGCGGTTCGACGGAACCTTCCCGCCTAGCGAAAGTCGGCGGCGGTGATCCCGTCCGCGTGCCCGGGTGGCCATTGCACTAACTCGATCCGGTAGCCGTCGGGGTCTGTGAGCGATGCGGTCTGGGGGCCGTCCGGTCCGTCGGGACGTTCCGCAGGGCCGGGCCGTAGCCCCGCCCGCGAGAGCGCCTCCATGGTGGTGCTGAGATTGTCGACTCGGACGACGAGGTGGCTGAACCCGCTGCCGATGTCCACCGGTCCGTCGGCTGGCCGATACACCAGTTCGAGCGTGACCACCGCCTCGCCGGGAAACTTGAGCATGGTCAGACTGGCACCGTTGCCGAAGTCAACGCGACCGACGGGGCCATAGCCGAGGGCCGTGTAGAAGTCCAAGGAGGCGGCGAGGTCCGTGACGCGGTACGCCGAGTGGAGAGTCTTCATCGTGATAAGTGTACGTCATCGGCGACGTGTGTGCATCGTTCACCTCCTTTACTGTCTAGTTGAAGTCTACCCCAGCCGGACGGCGCGTCGCCAATCGGCCCCCCAAAGGGAAAGCCGCCCCCCGAAGGCGGCGGCGCGGGCGATCGGCGGGCGTCTCTCCGTTACTTCTCGGCGGTGTTGTGGGAGCCGACCTCGCCGCCCCCATCGCTC
>JALYZL010000572.1 GCA_030948875.1 Actinomycetota bacterium | reverse complement strand
CGCCGGCCAGCGCGTGCGAGTGCTGACGGAGCGTCCCGGCGAGGAAGCTCGGCGCCAGCGAGGTCAACAGGCCGAAGACCGCAAAGGTGATCGCAGCGCCCAACGCGGCGGCGAAGAAACGACCGCGCGAGCTGGCGGGCACTACCACACGCTGGGGGCGGTAGCGCGGTCGCGGAGCTTGGCGCCAACGGGTTTCGGGTGCGGCAAGTAGCGCCACCCACGCAAACAGCAGTGCCGCGAGGAACACCGCAACGGTATTCCCAACGGGTCATCGGACCACTGCGCCAGCGCGCCGGAGATCAGCCCGCCGAGCCCGAGGCCACCGAGGTTGGCGACGGTCGCGACGGTCGCGACGAGCTGCGCGCGTCGGCTCCCTGTCCGGCCCAGCTCTGTCAGCCAGGCCATGGCCGTCGCGGTCACCGCGCCGACGCCAAGGCCACTCAGCACCCGGGCGAGCAGCAGCCCGGGGAGCGACGGCCAGACCAGAAAAACGACGGCGGCCAGGAGCTCCAGCGCGAGTGCCGGCATCAGCACGCGGCGGCGACCATGCCAGTCAGAGAGGTGGCCGGCGAGAAATAGGCTGAGCGCAACCGCCAGCGCGTAGACGGCGAACACGATCGTGACCATGAACGACGAGAACCGATCGCGCTGCGCAAACAGCGACCACAACGGAGTGGGCACCGTCGTGAACGCCATGGCGATCGCGAACGCGAACGCCACGACCCAGAACGCGAAGTCGTTGCGTGCCGCTCGTGAGGCCGGCTGGAAGTACGTA
The DNA here is from genome assembly GCA_030948875.1 of Actinomycetota bacterium. Lineage (GTDB taxonomy): Bacteria > Actinomycetota > Thermoleophilia > Solirubrobacterales > Solirubrobacteraceae > Palsa-465. The sequence goes on along the minus strand of JALYZL010000572.1, from coordinate 10,329 downwards.
TGTGCCATTGCGCCATTGAGGATCTCCCACAATCTGATCTCGATCAACGCAAAACGGTGCTTACGGTTATCTGCTTTGGCGATAGGCTTCCAGCGTGGAGTTGCGCCAGCTCGCCACGTTCGTCGCGGTCGCCGAGGAGGGCAGCTTCACCCGCGCGGCCGATCGGCTCCACGTCGTCCAGTCCGCCGTGTCCGCTGGGTGCGCAACCTCGAGAAGGAGCTCGGGACCATGCTCTTCGACCGCACCACGCACAGCGTCGAGCTAACCGACTCCGGGCGGGCGCTCCTGCCCGAAGCGCGCGCCACGCTCGCCGCGGCGCAGGCGGCGCGAGACGCCGTCGACGAGGCCCGCGGCGGCCTGCGGGGAACCGTTGTGGTCGGGACCATGCAGGCGCAGGGCATGCGGGCGATCGACCTCGCCGGGGTGCTGGCCGCCTTCCGCGCCGAGCACCCCGGGGTCGAGGTGCAGATTCGCCACTCCGGTGGCTCGAGCGCGATGGCGAGCGAAGTACGGGAGGGGCGCCTGGACCTCGCGTTCGTGGCGCTGCCCGGCGACACGCCGGCGGGCATCGAGCTCCTCCCCCTGGCCAGCGAGCCGATCATGCTCGGTGTGCCGGTCGGGCATCCCCTGGCGGGTCGCGCCGACATCGAGATCGCGGGGCTCCGCGACGAACCCCTCGTCGATCTCCCGGAAGGATGGGGCATCCGGATGGCCGTCGACCGCTCATTCTCCGCCGCCGGCGTCACCCGGACCATCACCTACGAGGGGAACGACACCGCGACCATGGTCGAATTCATCCGCAACGGGCTCGCCATCGGCATGCTCCCCCGCTCGCTCGTCGACACCACCGGCGAGATCGCCTTCGTGCCCATTCGCGATCACCCGCCAGAGTTCCGGACCGCGATCGCCGTCCCGGCAAATCGCCGGCTCAGCGCCGCGACTGCGGCCATGCTCGAGGCGATCAAGCGCCACGCGAGCATGCTCATGTGAACGCCGGCCTCTACCCCAGCTCCCGCTCCGCGGCGTCGACGATCCGCTCAGCGAGCGCGAGCGATGAGGTCGCAGCGGGAGAGGGAGCGTTGCGCACGTGAACGGCGCGGGGCGTCGTCGAGAGCACGAAGTCGTCGATCAGCTTCCCGCCGCGTCCGACGGCCTGCGCGCGGATGCCCGCCGGGCCGGGTTCCAGATCCTTGCCCTGCAGCCCAGGGACGTAAAGCGCGGCGTGCCTAGCGAATGCCTCCCGGCTCGCGGCCAGGTGCATCTCCTGCAGGCCGGTGCGCCACCAGCGCGCCGCCATCCGCCAGGTGCCCGGCCACGTCAGCGTGTCGCGGACATCGGCGGGATCGACCGTGGTCAGGCGGTATGCCTGGCGCGAGGCGACGAGGAGCGCGGACGGCCCCAAGACCACGTCTCCATCGATCCGAGGGGTGAGATGCACTCCGAGGAACGGGAGGGCTGGGTCGGGAACCGGGTAGATGAGCCCGCGGACGAGGGCGCGCCGCTCGGAGCGCAGGCGCAGGTAACCGCCCCGGAAGGGGAGGATCCGCGGATCCGCCGGCGCCCCCGCCCGCACGGCGAGGCGATCGGACCACAGCCCGGCACAGAACAGCGCCCGCGACGCCTCAAGTCCATCGCCGTCGGGCCCCACGAGCCGGATCCCGCGCCCCGCGAGCTGCACATCCGCGACGCGCCAGCCCAAGCGCAGCTCGGCTCCGGCCTCGCGGACGTCGTCCGCCATCCGCGCGCACACCGCGCCGAAGTCGACGATGCCGGTCGCGGGCGAGTGCAGCGCGGCGACTCCGGTCGCGTGCGGCTCGATTTCCTTGATCTCCTCGGCCGCCAGGCGGCGGATGCCGGGTACGCCGTTCGCCCGGGCCCGAGCCTCCAAGGCGTCGAGCGCTTCGAGTTCGGCGTTGCTCGTGGCGATGATGAGCTTGCCGATCCGCTCGACACCGACGCCGCGGCTGTCGCAGTACTCGTACATGCGGGCCGCGCCTTCGACGCACAGTCGTGCCTTCAGCGAGCCAGGGGCGTAGTACACCCCAGCGTGGATCACCCCGCTGTTGTGAGAAGTCTGATGGGCACCGACGACGTCGGCCTGGTCGACGACGATCACGCGCGCGTCGGGCCGGCGCGCGAGGAGCTCGCGGGCGACGGCGAGCCCGAGTATGCCCGCCCCGACGACGACGGTGTCGTAGCCGTTGGCCATCGCGCGCTCAGCGCGCGCCGGTAGCGAGCTCGAACCAGACGCGCGTGCCGCCCTGGCGGTCAACGCCCCAGGACCGGGCTTCCTGTTCCACGAGATAGAGGCCGTATCCGCCTCCCGGCCGGGCGGGGTCTCGGGGTATCGGCGTGAACCCCTCCCCTCCGTCGGTGACCTCGACGCGAACGGCGCCCGCGTGGGTCAGGCGCGCACTCAGGGTAATCTCGGCCTGCGCCGGCGCACTCGAGTGGATCACCGCGTTCGTGACCACCTCCGACACGAGCAAGAGGAGCGTGGCGAGCCTCGCGTGCCCGATCTCGCTGCCGTCGGAGAATCCGGCCACGGCGGCGCGGGCGAGCGCCGGAGCCTGCGGATTCTGCTCGAGCCTGATGCGCAGAGCCCGAGCGTCGATGCTGCGCGACGATTCTCCGGAGACGGACATCATCACTTCGGGGCGTCCCTGAACGGCAGCGCCGATTCGGCTCCGGTGGCCTTGAGCACGGCGGCGGCCGTCTCGTGCTCGGGGCGGATGAGGGTCAGCTTCCAGTCTTCTCGCTTCGCCCGCTGGTCGAGCTCGATGAGGAGCCGGAGGCCGGTGGAGTCCATGAAGGTCAGCTCGCTCAGATCGAGCGTCAGCCCCTTGAGGTGATGCCGCAGGCCTTCGACGCTCCCCGCGAGCACCGGGCCGGTGCTCAGATCGAGCTCGCCGGTGATCTTCAGAGTCACGCCCGCGTCGCTGGCACGATGGGCGATCTTGAACTCAGTCGGTCTGACCATGCCTCACCCCTGCTAGGCGATCCTCGTGATTTTGCGACTGCTCGCGGGTCTGTGGAGCTTGTGCGTGAACCTGGCGATGAAGAACGATCGCCGCCGTGTCGTCGGCGTGCGACCCGGTCTGGAAGGCGGTGAGCGCGCCAGTCAGTAACTCGGCCACCTCGGCCGCCGGCCGGCCGGCCACGTCGCGCAAGGCGTCCTGGAGCCGTTCGAGCCCGAAGCGTCTGCGCTCCTCGTCCACCGCATCGGTGATCCCGTCGGTGTAAGCGACAACCGTGCTGCCCGGCGCCAGCTCGACGGTCGCGTCCTGCCATGCGGCTTCGGTGAAGGCGCCGAGCAGCGGCCCGTACTCCCCGAGCTTGGTGACCTCCTCTCCGGTCACGTACAGCGGCAACGGGTGGCCGCCGACCGCGATGGTCGCCCGGCTGCCGTCCAGCCGCAGGCACAGAGCTGTGCACACCGACAGCGTGGGGCGGTGCTTGAGCGTGCTGTCGACGTGGGCAAGCAGCTCCGCTGGGCTCGAGAGGAACTCCGACCGCTGCGCATGGTGTGACGGACGAGCGCGGTGAGCGCCGCCGCCTCGACGCCCTTGCCCGTGACGTCGCCGATGATCACCATCCAGCTCTCGCCGAGCGACCAGACGTCGTAGAAGTCGCCGCCGACCATGCTGCCCTCCATGGCCGGCAGGTAGACGCTGGCCAGCTCGAAGCCGGGAACTTCGGGGAGCTGCTCGGGGAGCAGGCTCTGCTGCAGGTGCGGGCGATCGACGAGCGCTGGCTGTAGAGCCTCGAGTTCTCGATCGCGACGGCCGCCCGCGCCGCGACCTGCTCAGCCAGCTGCAGATCGAACTCATCGAGCGACCGGCGAGATTCGGAAGTAACAAGCGTGAGCGCTCCCAGCGTCCGATCCCCGATGCGCATGGCGACCACCAGCCCGGAGTGGAGGCCCACCGCGCGGACCAGCTCCATGTGCCGCTCGTCGACCGCCGCGGCCACGAGCATCTCCTCGGGAATCTCGGGATAGAGCAGCGACTCGCCGGTGCGGAAGACATAGCCCAGACCCTGGTTGGGGTCGAGCCGCTCGGGCTCGTAGGCTCGGAGCTCCTCGGCCAGGCTCAAGCGCTCGGGATCGACGTGCGCCACCGCGACCTTGATGCGGTCCCCGTTCTCGTCGACCAAGTCGACGGCGCACCAGTCGGCGACCTCGGGGACGGCGAGCTGGGCGACGTTGCGCAATGTCTGCTCGTAGTCGAGCGAGGAGGCCAGCACCTCGCTCGCCTCGGCGAGGAAGGCGCCTCGCTGCTCGGCGCGCTTCTGCTCGGTCACGTCCTCGATGATCGTGATCGTGGCCTCGACCTCCCCGTCCTCCCCGACGAGCGGGGCGGCCTTGAGCAGGTTCCAGCGCTGTACGCCCGTTTCGCGGTTGACGGTGCGGATGAGCAGCGGCTCGGCGTCCTCGCCGCGCAGGATCCGGACGGAGGGAATGTCCTCCATGCGGATCTCTCGTCCATCCTCTCCCCACACCAGGAAGTCGCTCATGATCGTGTCGGGAGCGGTGTCGCGAAGCTGCTCCCAAGACTCGAAGCCGAGGTGCGCGACGGCCGCCGGGTTCGCGTACAGGAAGCGCTGCTGGCGATCACGGATCGTGATCGCGTCCGAGAGCGAGCCGACGATGGCCTCGACGCGCCGCTCGCTCCGACGTAACGCCCGGTTCCGCTCCTCGACCAGGCGCTCGCGCTCCCGATCGGCCTCCACGCGCTCAGAGATGTCGCGGATGAACGCGTGGAAGGACCAATGACCTCCATCCTCGAGCGCGGAGATGGTGAGCTCCACCGGGAACTCGCTCCCGTCCGCCCGAAGCGCGGTCATCTCGAGCCGGCGATCGAGCGCGTGGGCCTCGCCCGTCGCCAGGAAGCGACGCAGCCCCTCCCAGTGGGCAGCGCGGAGGGCCTCGGGGATGATGAGCTCGGCCAGAGTCGGAGCCATCACGGCCATTATCGGCGCTTCGCCGACCGTCCCGCAACATTCGCAACTTCGCGCGCGGGCGCGGCGGGTCGCAGCAGGAGGCGTTCGTGCGATCCTCGGGGGGTGCAACCTGAGCAAGCCCGCTCGACGGCAGAGAGCAGCGACGTGATCGTCGTAGGAGCCGGTCTCGCCGGTTTGGCTGCCGCCGCCGAACTCGCCGACGGGGGACGGCGCGTGCTCCTCGTCGATCAGGAGCCCGAGGCCTCGATGGGCGGGCAGGCGTTCTGGTCGCTCGGCGGCCTCTTCTTCGTCGATTCGCCCGAACAGCGCCGCGTCCGCATCCGCGACTCCTTCGAGCTCGCGTGGCAAGACTGGCTGGGCAGCGCCGGTTTCGATCGCCCCGAGGACGAATGGCCGCGGCGCTGGGCGCATGCCTACGTCGAGTTCGCCGCCCACGAGAAGCGCGACTGGCTCTACGGGATGGGCGTGCGCGTCCTCCCCAGTCCCGGCTGGGCCGAGCGCGGCGGCACGACCGGTAGCGGCCACGGCAACTCGGTACCGCGCTTTCATCTCACCTGGGGCACGGGCCCCGGGCTGCTCGAACCCTTCGTGCAGCGAGTCCGCGCCGCGCACGATCGAGGCTTGGTCTCCTACGCGTTCCGCCACCGCGTCGACGAGATCATCTTCGGGGCGGATGGCGTCGAGGGGGTGAGCGGCGCGGTGCTCGCCCCGGATCACATCAAGCGCGGGCAGGACAGCTCGAGGGAGATCGTCGGCGAATTCTCGGCACGGGCCCAGGCCGTGCTCCTGAGCACGGGCGGGATCGGACACAACTTCGACCTGATCCGCAGGAACTGGCCGCCCCGTCTGGGACCGCCGCCCAAGAACCTGGTCTCCGGCGTCCCCGCCCATGTCGACGGGCGGATGCTGGAGATCGCCGAGCGGGCCGGAGCCAGCCTCATCGGCCGCGACCGCATGTGGCACTACACCGAGGGGCTCCGAAACTGGAACCCGATCTGGAGCAACCACGGGATCCGGATCATCCCCGGGCCATCGTCTCTGTGGCTCGACGCAACCGGCAGGCGACTCCCCGTCCCCCTGTTTCCGGGGTTCGACACGCTGTCCACGCTCGCCCACATCGGCAGGACCGGCTACGACTACACCTGGTTCATCCTCACCCACAAGATCATCGAGCGCGAGTTCGCGCTCTCGGGCTCAGAGCAGAATCCCGACATCACCGCCAAGAGCAGAGCCGACACCATCCGCTCGCGCCTGATGCCAGGTGTCCCCGGCCCGGTCCAGAAGTTCATGGACCACGGCGCCGACTTCGTCGTGGAGCGTGACCTGACCGCCCTCGTGCGCGGGATGAACGCCCTGACCGACGAGCCGCTGCTCGACCGGGCGGCGATCGAGCGCGAGATCGTCGCACGCGATCGCGAGATCGACAACCCGTTCGGCAAGGACATGCAGGTGACGGCGATCCGCGCCGCGCGGCGCTACCTCCCCGATCGCATCAGCCGCGTGGCCGCACCGCACCGGCTGCTCGACCCGGAGGCGGGACCGCTGATCGCCGTGCGCCTGAATATCCTCACCCGCAAGACCCTCGGAGGCCTCGAGACCGATCTCGACGCCAACGTCCTTCGCCCGGGCGGCGAACCGATCCCCGGTCTCTACGCCGCCGGCGAGGTCGCCGGGTTCGGGGGCGGCGGGATGCACGGTTACAGCGCGCTCGAGGGCACCTTCCTCGGCGGCTGCCTGTTCTCCGGGAGAACGGCGGGCCGGGCGATCGCCAAGGCGATGGCCACGAGAACCCCCCAGACTAGGAACCACGGATCCCAGAGGTAGGCGTGCCACTGAAGCGCCCGACGATCGGGGTGGGCGGAGGCGTGTATGGCACCCGCCTGCACGAGCAGTCCCACCGTGGTCAGCACCCCGCCGTAGAGGATGAGGATCCCCGCTTCGGTCAATGACAGCCGCCAGGCGGTGCGCTGCCACCCCGGCTTGACCAGCCGCCGGATGACTAGCCAGGGCAACGCGACCGCGATCAGCTTTAGCACCACGGCGGCCCACAGCGCGAGGAGCACGCCGGCGCTTTCCGAGCGCGCCCCGTGCTCCAGCGATCCACCGACCGTGTCCCCGAGCCAGGTACCGCCCAGACCCCAATAGGCGCTGATCGCCGCGTAGAGCAGTCCAACCACGCCGGCGGCCAGCGCGACGCGCCGCGACCACACCGACCGGTGGACGAGGCCAGCGGGGACCGAGACGCCCACCGGGTTAGCCCCCCCGGCAGCGCCTCCGCAGCGCCGCGGGGTCCAGCACGGTGATCGCGCGCCGATCCGTGGCGATCCAGCCGAGCGCGCGCATCAGGCGTAGTGCTCGCGAAACGGTCTCGCGAGTCGCGCCCGTCCAGCTCGCGAGCTCGTCCTGGCTGAGCGAGAGATCGATGCGCCGGCCGACCTCCGCCGGCACTCCATGATCGGCAGCGAGCTCGAGCAGTCGCTTGGCCACGCGTCCGATGCTGTCATGGGTGGCGAGATCGATCCGGTCGCGGTCGGCTTCGGCGAGCCGGCGCACGAGCATGCGAATGAGAACCAGCCCGACGCCCGGGTGCTCGGTCAGGAAGGCGCGGAATTCGTCGCCGGAGATACTTCCGACTTCTACCGTGTCGACCGCGACGCCGGTCGCCGTCCGGCGGATCCCACCGAGGACCGCCATCTCGCCGATCAGCTCGCCGGGTCCGCGGATCGCCAGCACGACCTCGCGACCGCCGGCGCCCGCCGCGACCAGCTTCACGCGACCCTCGATGACCACGATCACGTCCTCCCCGGCCGCCCCCGCGCGGAGCACCGGCGAGGACCTCGGGACGACCCGCCGGCGCAGGCGCCCGACCAGCGCGTCGGCATCTTCGGCGGCGAGCTGGCGCAGGAACGGCACCTGTTGAGGCTCGAAGGGCTCCTGAGTCGTTGACATCGCACCGTGAAAAATGTCACGACTTGCCCTCACCCTGCTCTGATACGTCTTCTTGCAAACTCGAGCACTCCACCGCCGAGGATCACGGCGCCGATGATTAGCAGGGCGACCGTGCCCAGATCGCCGAACATCTCCGCTACCGGGGGACCGATCAGGAAGCTGCCGAGGCCGATGGTGAGCGCCCAGATCGCGGCTGACAGGACGTTCGCCGGAAGGTAGAGGGTCAACCTGACCCGGTGCAGTCCAGCGAGCCACGACGGCGTCAAGATGACCGCGGTCACGGTCGCGCGCTCAAACACCCGCTCGCCCCTGTCCACCGCGCGCAGGCGAGCCTTACGGAACGGGCCCCGCGCGGTGACTATGGCGCGACCGGCCTTGTAGCCGATCAGCCAGCCGATCACGCCTCCCATGGTGGCGCCGAACCAGGCGATGAGGAGAACCTCGGTGAGGTCGAGCTTGTGCTTGGCGGCGAGGACACCCGCGGCGATGAGCAGGGGCTCGCCTGGCCCGATACCGGCGATCCAGCTGAGCGCGGCCGCGACCGCAAGGCCGGCGTAGTCGAACGGCGGTCCGTGGAAGCGATGGAAATGGAGGTGGAGGTGGAGGTTTAGGTGGATCGCCGCCGTGATCAACGTCGGGCTCCCGGCTTTTTGCTCGGTTTGCTGGGCCTTTTGGCGACTCTAGGGAGCGGTTACTCCGCTGTGAGCGGGAATCGTTTATCCGTATGTCCAGGTGGCCAATCCGTTTGCTGGACGCGAGGCCATAGAAGCCTCCTGGGACCTGCACAAGTCTTCCGCCACCAGACAATAGGGCCGATTGGGACCAGGGGGTCGTCGGTCCGGCCGCCGCGCGAGCGGAGGGCACCGCCCGTTCCCCCGGACAAGGAGATCAATGCCCCCATTCACACCATATCCCCCGTGGCTTAGCCCTGGAGACAACGCGTGGCAGCTCACCGCGGCGACGCTCGTCGGCCTCATGAGCGTGCCTGGCCTCGTCGTCCTCTACGGCGGGGTCATGCAGAAGCGCTGGGCTATCAACAGCATGATGCTCACCTTCGGCACGTTCGCGGTCGTGCTCATCGTGTGGGTCTTGTGGGCCTTCAAGATGGGTTTCGGTCATCCGATCGGCCACGGGCTCGGCTTCTTCTCGACGTTCTGGGGAAAGCCAGGCAATGTCCTCACCCAGGCGCAGGAGCAGGGGCGAGCCAATATCCCGCTGCTCAGCGGGGCCGTGCCGAACTTCAGATTCCCGGAATCCACGCTGGCGTACTTCCAGTTCGTGTTCGCGGCGATCACGCCAATCCTGGCGCTGGGGTCCGTCCTCGGACGCGTGAATATCAAGGCGTGGCTGCCCTTCTGTGCGCTGTGGATCACCTTCGTCTACACGATCGACGCGTTCCTGATCTGGGGCGGCGGCTGGTTCGCCCATAAGGGGGCGCTCGACTTCTCCGGCGGTTACGTCATCCACCTGAGTGCCGGGATAACGGGATTCGTCGCCGCGGCGGTGATCGGACCACGACTACAGAGAGACCGGGAGATCGACGCACCTAACAACGTCCTCATGGTCGCCACCGGTGCGGGTTTGCTGTGGTTAGGTTGGAACGGCTTCAACGGAGGAGACCCGTACTTCGCGGGCTTGGCGTCCTCCGCGGCCGTGCTCAACACCAACCTGTGCACCGCGGTCGCGTTCCTGGTGTGGGTGGTCTGGGACTACGCCACAGGCCGCAAGCCGTCGCTCATCGGTGGGGTCAACGGGATGATCGTGGGCCTCGTGGGCATCACGCCGGCGGCGGGATTCGTCAACGGGTTCGGGGCGATGGCAATCGGTGCGATTGCGTCGACGATCGTCTACTTCTCCCTGAACTACCTGAGCCGTATGCGGCCCTTCCGGAACGTGGACGACACGCTCGGCGTGATCTACACGCACGGGTTCGCAGGCTTCGCCGGCGGACTTCTCACCGGCGTTTTCGCCAACCCGCACATGATCCAGGCGTTCGGCCCGACCGGGACGACGAAGGGGGACAGCACGGCATTCGCCGGAGTGATCTACGGGAACTGGACGCTGCTCAAATGGCAGTTCTTCGCGGGCGCGTTCGTGATCGTGTTCTCCGGCATCATGACGTTCATCCTCCTGAGGCTGGTCGGCATCTTCATCCCGCTGCGGATGAAGGAAGAGAACATGGAGATCGGCGACACCGCCGAACACGGCCACGAGGTGTACCCGTCCGACGTGCCGTCGCTGGGGTTCCCGGGAGGTATCCCGGGCCTGGCCTCGGGCGCTGCCGGAGCGGCTCCGTCGACCGCATGATCGACACGGCGGGAGCTCCTGCGTTCAGGCGCGAGCATGGTCGAGCGCGCCCGGCCGCTTGAGAGCGACTCGCCCGAGGAGGACCGGGCGGCGGACCTGACCGCCGCCCGG
>JALYZL010000554.1 GCA_030948875.1 Actinomycetota bacterium | reverse complement strand
CTTCAATGCCGCAGTTTCATGCCCCGACATTGACCCTGGCGGAAGGCCGCTCTTCGCCCTCGTCGCGACTATGGACTGGCTCTCGGATGTCAAAAGCGTCAACCGAGACGAGGCACTTCGGCGATTGATCGCGCGGACGGATGCACAGCTAGCCCGCCGCATCGGCGATCGCGGAGCGACCTTCCGAGCCAAGAACGTTCGGTTCCTCGGGACCCTTTTTGGAGGGCTGTCGATCGAGGGCTACGGTGCGCTGCTCGGAACCGGCGATCCCTCGCCCCCGTCCGGTCTGCTGCCATCGATCTACGACGACGTCCATGCCGTGGGGCTCGACAAGCTCCTGAACGGGCTTGCCCCCGACATTCTCGGCGAGTTGTCGGTTCTCGACTGCCTTGCCGACGCCGGCGTGGAGGGCCATGCGGCGAGGACGGTGCGGGACCTCGCTTGGCGTTGGTCGGCCAGCGCCTACACCGCGTTCGTCGAACGCGCGGCCTCCGATCACCGCGATCATCCGAGTCTCGTGGACCTCCTCGATGTCGAGCACATCGACGCCATGCCGGCGTGGACGAGTCTCCTCGTCGGCGTCATCCCGCTTCTACGCCACAGCGATCACCCAGCAGTGGCGTGGATCTTGGAACGCCTAGAGGAAGCCCGCACCGCCGACGTCGCGGGTACGCTGGACGAGCCGGTGGCCACCGCGCGATTCTGGCTCGCGACACTCGTCCTCCACGAGGGCGACGCACAGCGCGCGAACGCCCTGTACTCCGACGTCGTGGCGACGTCAGACCCCTCCTGGTACGCACACACACATGCGCTCAACAACCGGGGGGCCACGTGGCAGACCTTGGGCCGCAACGATCTTGCGAGGGCGGACTACACGGCGGTCATCGACTCTGGCGTAGCGACGGACGAGATCCGTGCAATGTCTTACAACAACCGAGCTGACACCTACGACGACGAGGGGGACGCCACCGGCGCCATCGCCGATCGCACTGCCGTGCTCGAACTGTCCGACACGAGCTTCAACCGGCGGTACATCGCGCTGATCCGTCGGGCCCGAGTCCTTCGGACCACTGGTAACCAAGCTGGTGCCGACACGGACGTGGAAGCGATCCTCACGACCGACGACATCGTCATTGAGCAGAAGATGGCTGCGTGTCTGGAACGTGCCAAGTGGCGGATCGCGGAGGGAAGCTTGCAGGAGGCGAAGCTCGACCTCGACGCCGTAATCGCCTCGAACCGCAACTTCGAGGCCGTCGAAGCGGAAGCCGGGCGGCTGATGTTGGAGATCGGCGGCGATCATTAGATGACGTAGCGGAGCTTCCAGGCCCGTGAGGAACATCCGTATGAAAAGTCCCGGTAAGCCTCCGGCCCGCCGGTGCGGATCGTGGTCTGGTACGGAGTTCAGCGGTCGTAGGCTCGTCCGCGAGGTAGAACGCGCTGCACGACGATCAGCTTCGCCTCGACATCGCGCGTGAAGCGCACGCGCCAGTCGCCGACGCGAACACGAAGCTCGACGCTCCCGGTCAGACGGCGAACGTCGAGCGCCTGATCCCTGGCCGCAACTCGATCGATGACGCTCAGGACGCGATCCCTGATCTGCGGGTCGAGGGCGCGTAGGTCTCGTCGAGCCCGGGGCGTGAAGGTGACGCCCCAGTTCTCGTCGGTCACGTCGAGTGGTGTCCGAACTCGCGCTTGATCTCGTCGAATGGGATCAGGGGGACACCCGCGGCGATCTCGTCGCGGGCCTCCTGGACGGCGGCCTCCTCCTGTTCGGAGATCTCCTCATCCTCTTCGGGGAGCGAGTCAAGCCAGCGCGCGAAATCGTCGCCGCGTCGCGCAGTGATCAGCTGCAGCGCCTCGTTGGCTTCCTGTTCGCTGAGCTCATCCACGAGACTTCGCAGCTGGTCCTTGGCCGTCATCGCTCAGACCGCTACTGGCTCGAGCGCTACGCTGCTCGCCGCTTCGTTGCGCTGGATTGCGCGGTAGACGGTCGAGCGCGCGACGTTGAACAGCTCGGCGAGCTGGCTGCTGGTGTGCTCGCCCGCCTGGTAGAGCTTCACGAGGTGCTGCTCCTGGCTTGGGCTGAGCTTCGGCTTCTTGCCCTGGAGGCGGCCTTTGGCCTTGGCGACCTTCATTCCTTCGCGGGTGCGCATCCGGATCAGGTCCGACTCGAACTCGGCGACCATCGCTAGAACGTTGAAGAGGAGCCGACCGACGGGGTCGGTCGGGTCGTGGATCGAACCGGCCAGAGAGAGTTTGACTTCGCGCTCGGTGAGCTCCTTGACGATGTCACGCGCGTCGGGCAGCGACCGCGCGAGTCGGTCGAGCTTGGTCACGACGAGCGTGTCGCCGTGGCGACAGGCAGCCATCGCCTGTCGCAGCCCGGGTCGCTCGCGGTGGGTGCCGGTC
>JALYZL010000527.1 GCA_030948875.1 Actinomycetota bacterium | reverse complement strand
CCACAGGCGCGTTTCTCGACCAGGCTCCGCGGAACCGTGACGGCTCGGTGGCAGCCGTGACGACTCTGCTCACGCGCTGTGTCAAATCTCGCCTGCGCCGCGGCCACATGGCGTTGTCCCGTCGGGTTCGAGCCACCCGTCACGCCCGGGTGACGCGCGTGACCACTTTCCTATCCAACGCGCTGCGTCAAATTCGCACGCCGCATGCGCGCCGGGCAGCGATGCCACACGCGAGATCGCGCCCGGCCGAGTTCTTCAGCTCACCGCCAGCTCACCGCCAGCTCACCGCCAGCCGCCGTCCGTCGCCGCCAGCGCATCGCCGGCGGCCGCCCCACGCCCCCGCTACGATCCCGCGCGTTCAAAACCGCCACCACCTCACCCACCGCCTGGGTCGAGGCACCCGAGCGGCCCTCGCCCTCTCGCTCGGCCTCCTCGCCCCCGCCCTCGCCGGATGCGGGCTCGTGCACGACAACGGCACCAAGGCCGTCACCCTGACGATTACCCGCGACTTCGGCGCGCGCCGGATCGCCGAGATCAGACAGGCTCACGTCACGGGTACGGAGGCGCTGATCAGCCTGCTCGAGCACCGCTTGTCCATTCAAACGTCCGGGAACACGGTGACCTCGATCGACGGGGTAAGCGCGAAGCCCGGCACGAGCTGGTTCCTGTTCATCAACGGCAGCGCCAGCGGGCTCGGGTCCCGGAAGCTGCGGACCATAGTCCGCCCCGGCGACCGGATCTGGTGGGACCTCCACAACGACACCGCGACCCGCAATGTCCCCGTCGTCGTCGGCTCGTTCCCCGAGCCGTTCGTTCACGGTCTCGGGGGCAAGCGGCTGCCGGTCACCCTCGAGTGCGCCGCCGACGTGACCGCCGCGTGCGACCGTGTGTCGGTCGCCCTCGCGGCCGTCGGAGTACCCGCGGCGCGCCAGCTTCTGGGCACCGGCTCGGGGACGGCCACGCTCGGCATCGTCGTCGCGCCGTGGAGGGAGCTGAAGAACGAGATCGCGGGGCTGCTCATCGCCCACGGACCCGCGACGGGCGGGGTCTACGCCCGGTTCTCGGGGCGCGACGGCCAGACCTTGGAGCTTCTGGGCGCCAACGGCCAGGTCACTAAACGGCTCGGGGCCGGCGCGGGGCTCGTGGCCGGCACCGGCAACCCCAAGACCGCCCCGGCGTGGTTCGTGACCGGCACCGACGCGGCGGGCGTGGCCGCGGCGGCCTCGGCGCTGACCCCGGCGCGACTGGCCTTCCACCTTGCGGTCGCGGTGCAGGGCACGCGGTATCTGCCGGTGCCGCAGCCCTGACACAGCCGACTCCCGAGCGCTCAAAACGGTAGCCTCCCGCGCCGCATGCAGATCGGGGTCCCGAAGGAGTCCGTCGCCGGGGAGCGGCGCGTGGCGCTGGTGCCGGAGATCGTCCGCAAGCTCGTCGCGAAGGACCACAAGGTGGTCGTGGAGCGCGAAGCGGGCGCGGCGGCGATGATCCCCGACGCCCAGTTCGAGGAGGCGGGCGCCACTCTTGCCGAGGACGCAGCCGAGGTGTTCGGATCCGATGTCGTGGTCAAGGTCGCGCCCCCAACTACGGATGAGATCGCGCAGCTCGAGCAGGGGACCGTGGTGATCGGGTTCCTTGCCCCCCTGACCAACGGCACCGGGGTGCGGGAGCTGGCGTCGGCGGGCGTGACGTCGTTCGCGATGGAGGCGGTGCCGCGGATCAGCCGGGCCCAGTCGATGGACGCCCTGTCCTCGCAGGCCAACATCTCCGGCTACCGATCGGCCCTGATCGGCGCGCAGGAGCTCGGGAGGTTCTATCCGATGCTCATGACCGCCGCCGGCACGATCCGTCCTGCCACCGTGCTCGTGCTCGGCGCGGGCGTGGCCGGCCTCCAGGCCATCGCCACCGCGCGCAGGCTGGGGGCGGTGGTCCAGGGCTTCGATGTGCGCTCGGCTGTCAAGGAGCAGGTCGAGTCCCTCGGCGCCCACTTCCTCGAGTTCGACCTCGGCGGCGACCTCGAGGGCACCGGCGGGTACGCCAAGGAGCTCACGCCCGAGCAGCAGGCCCGCCAGCAGGAGCTGATGGCCGAGGCGATCGGAAAGGTCGACGTGGTGATCACCACCGCGCTCGTTCCGGGCCGCCGGGCCCCGATCCTCGTGACCGAGGCCGCGGTGAAGCTAATGAAGCCCGGGTCGGTGATCGTCGACCTGGCGGGCGAGGCGGGCGGCAACTGCGAGCTCTCCGAGCCGGGCAAGACGGTGATCCGCCACGACGTCAAGGTCCTCGCGCCGCTCAACGTTCCCAGCACCATGGCCGAGCACGCGTCTCAGCTCTACGCGCGTAACGTCCAGTCGCTGCTCGATCTGATGATCCAGGACGGCGAGCTCACGCTTGATTTTGAGGATGAGATCATCGCCGGGGCGTGCGTCACGCGCGACGGCGAGATCGTGCACGCCGCCGCCAAGGCCGCCGCCGAGGCATAGGGGAGAGGAGCCGAGGCATGGGCATCGTCACCGAGCTGGCAATCCTGGTACTCGCCGCCTTCGTCGGCTTCGAGGTCATCTCGAAGGTCCCGAACACGCTCCACACGCCGCTGATGTCGGGCACGAACGCGATCCACGGGATCGTCGTCCTCGGCGGCATCCTCCTCATGCATGAGGCGAGCGGAGTGCTCGAGCACGTGCTCCTGGTCATCGCGGTGATGTTCGGGACGATCAACGTGATCGGCGGGTTCCTGGTCACCGACCGCATGCTCGGGATGTTCAAGCGCAAGCCCGATCCCGTCGAATCGGCTGGCGCCGATTCAACCGAGCCGGCAAAGACCGAGGCGACCGACGGGGAGGCGAAGTGAGCCCCCTCGGGACTATCTTCCTCCAGAGCACGAGCTTCGTCGACGCGATGTACATAATCGCTTTCTCGCTCTTCATCTACGGCATGAGCGGCCTGACCGGGCCGCGGACCGCGGTGCGCGGCAACAAGATCGCTGCGGCCGGCATGGTCCTCGCGGTCATCGCCACGCTCCTGACCAAGGGCGTGCTCGACGGGTCGAGCACCCCGTGGCTGATCGCGCTCGGGGTGGTCCTCGGGACCATGGTCGGGGTTCCCGCGGCGCGGAACGTAAAGATGACGCAAATGCCGCAGATGGTGGCGATGTTCAACGGCGTCGGCGGCGGCGCGGTCGCGCTCATCGCCTGGATCGAGTTTCGCCACCACTTCAACGGGGACTACCCGCTCAGGGTGGAGATCCCCTCGCTGTTTGCCGCGGTTGTCGGCTCGGTCTCGTTCTGGGGCTCGAACATCGCCTTCGCCAAGCTCCAGGAGATCCTGCCGGGGAAACCAATCAAGCTGCCCGGGCAGGGCGTGCTCAACCTGGTCCTGCTCCTCATCACCGTCGTCTCGGCGGTGGTCCTCACGGCAGGCACCCATTCGCAGGCCCTGTTCATCCTCGGGATCCTCGTCGCTGCGGCGGTGCTCGGGAACATGGTCGTGCTGCCCATCGGGGGTGCGGACATGCCGGTCGTGATCTCGCTGCTCAACGCCTTCACGGGACTCTCAGCGGCCGCCACCGGAGTCGCCCTCAACAACTATGCGCTGATCGTCGCCGGGATGATCGTGGGCGCCTCGGGCACGATCCTTACCAACCTGATGGCCAAGGCGATGAATCGCTCGGTCCCGGCCATCGTCGCCGGCGGGTTCGGCGGCGCGGTCGCCGCTCCGGTGGGCCACGCGGGCGCCGAAGGCGGGACGGTGCGCTCCACAAGTGCCCAGGACGTCGCCATCCAGCTCTCCTACGCGCGCCTGGTGGTGATCGCTCCCGGTTACGGGATGGCGGTCGCGCAGGCCCAGCACGCGGTGCGGGAGCTCGAGCGCGCCCTCGAGACCAAGGGGGTCACCGTCGAGTACGCGATCCACCCCGTGGCCGGGCGGATGCCGGGACACATGAACGTGCTCCTCGCCGAGGCCGATGTCCCCTACGACCTGCTCAAGGAGATGGACGACATCAACCCCGAGTTCTCCCGAACCGACGTGACGCTGGTGATTGGGGCCAACGACGTCACCAACCCGGCGGCCAAGAACGAGCCCGGATCGCCGATCTACGGGATGCCGATCCTCGAGGTCGACAAATCGGCCGCCGTTGTCGTCCTCAAGCGCTCGATGGCATCAGGGTTCGCCGGGATCGACAACCCGCTCTTCTACGACCCGAAGACCAGCCTCCTGTTCGGCGACGCGAAGGCCTCGGTCGCCGAGATCACCGCCGAAGTCCAGGCCCTATAGCGGTTCAATAGCCAGGATCACCCATGGATCCCAGCCGCCTGCGTGCCATCCCGTTGTTCTCACAGCTCTCTGACGCTGAGGCCCGCAAGCTCGCAACCTTCGCGACCGAGACGAGTGTCGCCGAGAGCCAGATCCTGATCAAGCAGGGCGACTATTCGACCGACCTGATCGCGATCGAGGAGGGAACCGCGGACGTGGTGAAGGACGGCGAGAAGATCGCATCGGTCGGCCCCGGCGACCTGATCGGCGAGATGGGCCTGCTGTCGCGCGATTTGCGCACCGCCTCGGTGATCGCGACCTCGCCGATGCGCATCTTCAAGCTCACGCATTGGGAAGTCGCCCGCATGTCCGACGACACGGTCGAACGGATCAAGGAGATCGTCGCCGAGCGCCAGCAGGCAGGCGTCGTTGACCCCGGGGCGCCGTCGGGCTGAGGGCTCGGGTCTGGCTCGCGTGGCTGGCGGGTAGATGTGCCCTGCTTCGCCTAGCCTGCCGGCGCGCTCGATCGACGCCGTGACCTCGGAGCTCGCGCCCATCGCTCGATCTGCAACGCTCGCGCCCGGGGTGGCGCTATGCGACAGCGGTCTTGCGTACCCTGCGCTCGTGGCCCTCGCGGTAGATCTATGCCCCCGCGCGAGCGGGCGGTGCCGGTGATGCTCGCGCGCGATCACGCGATCGAGTCGCTCGCCCTTGAACGATTCGACGTCGTGGTCATCGGCGGCGGTATCACCGGCGCCGGCGTCGCGCTCGACGCCGCCACGCGCGGATACAGTGTCGCGCTGGTGGAGAAGACGGACTTCGCGGCGGGCACAAGCAGCCGTTCGAGCAAGCTCGTCCATGGAGGCCTGCGCTATCTCCAGAACTTCGATCTCGGGCTCGTTCGCGAGGCCCTGCTCGAACGACAGCTCCTGGTCAAGCTGGCCCCGCACCTGGTGCGGCCGCTGAAGCTGGTGGTGCCCGCGTTCGACGGTGACCGGCCCGACCTGCTGGTGGGAATCGGCCTCAACATGTACGACGTGATGGCGACCCCGCGCCTGCGCGGGCGGCGCAGCGCCCGCCGCGCGGCGGCCGAGGCGGGGGCGGATCCAGACGGGGACTGGAGCCCGGAGCGCCATCGCATGATCTCCGGCGATGAGGTGGTCGAGCTGCTTCCGGCCCTGGCGGGGCGCAACCCTACGGGTGGTTATCTGTTCTATGACTGCCAGACCGACGATGTTCGGCTCGTGCTCACCGTGCTCGGCGAGGCCGAGCGCTTCGGCGCGATCTGCGCGAACCGGCTCGAAGTGATCGAGCTCGTGCGCGAGGAGGGCCGGGAGTCGGGGGTCAGGGTACGCGATGTCGAAACCGATTCAGACTTCATCGTCCGTGCGGACAACGTGGTGAACGCCACCGGCGTGTGGGCCGATCGCATCCGGCCCGAGGAGTTGCACTCCGAGGCCGACGTGCCGACGATCCGGCCGAGCCGGGGGACCCACATCACGGTCGCGCACGAGGATCTCCCGCTCGTCGCCGGCGCGATCGTGCCCGCGGCGGGCGGACGCACGATCTTCGCGCTCCCGTGGCTCGGTCGAAGCCTGATTGGGACGACCGACAACGACTACGACGGCGAGATCGATCACGTCAAGCCCTCCGCCGAGGACGTCGAGTACCTCCTGGAGGCAACCAACTCGTTCTTCGGCACGAGCCTGAGGGCGAGCGATCTGACCGGCTCCTACGCCGGGGTCCGGCCGCTGATCTCGACCGGCGACTCGAAGAAATCGGTCGACATCTCGCGCAAGGCCGAGCTCTATGAGACCTCGAGCGGCATGATCACGATCACCGGGGGGAAGCTCACGACCTGGCGCCGCATGGCGAAGCTCGCCGTTGACCGGCTCGTCGAACGCGACGGCCGCGCGGCTCCCTGCCGCACGAACGAGATTCCGCTTGGGCTCTCCGTCGACCCGGCGAGCCTGCCCGAGGTCGAAGGGGTTCCCGAGGAGTCCTACGGCGCCCTCGCGGCACGCTACGGCCATGCGGCCCATGAGGTTCTGCGCACCGTCTCTGAGCGTGGGACGCAACTGGCCCAGCCGATCGTCGCCGGACTTCCTGACCTGCTCGCCGAAGTTCCGTTCGCGGCGCGCTACGAGCAGGCGCGGAGCGTGGGCGATGTGCTCCTACGCCGCACGCGACTTGGGATCCTCGCGGCCGGGGAGCTGCATGCTGAGGACGGCGCGGCTCTCGCGCGGGTGGCGCAGGCCCTGGGCAACGAGCTCGGCTGGGACGAGCGGCGCATCAATCTCGAGCTCGAGCGCTTCCGCGTCGAGGGTGAGCTCGAAGGCATCCTCGCGGAGGCGTGATCGTGGCTGTCCTAGGCCGGCTCGCGCCGCTCACCCTTCTCGTGCTCCTCGTCCTCGCCGGAACCGCCCGGGCGCAGCCGGCGACGCCGGTGATGCAGCCGCCGACGACCATTGACGGGCCCAACTCCGCGATCCAGGGGCTCTCCGGGCTCTCGGTCTCGCGGGACGGGACCGGCGGCCTTGTCTACCTCGAGTCGGTGAACGGCGTCGACCACGTGTTCGTCAGCGTCCTCACCGGGGGGGCATTCGGCGCCCCAGCCGAGATCGATGGCGGACTCCCCGGGGCCTCCTCCCGGCCGGTGATTGCGGCCGGCGACGGTGGACTGCTGCTGATCGCGTTCACCAACGGCAATCAGCTCTTCGTCGTCTCTCGCCAGACCTCCTCTGCGGCCTTCTCCGCGCCCCAGGATCTCTACAACGGCGCCATGAACCCGTCAATCGAGCTGTCCATCCACTCCGAGGGGTACCTCGCGTTCACGGCCATCGACGGGAGCGGCTTCGACGTCCGCGACCTCTACTACCAGGGCGGCCAGTGGCAGCTCGCGAGCGCCCCCCTCAACGTAGCCCAGGCCGACAACGCGGGCACGGGTGCGGGGGCCCCGAAGGTGGCAGCTGCCGGCGACGGCGAAGCAATCGTCGCGTGGGGCGAGAACGGCCACATCTACGCGCGGCGCGTGTGGTACGGGATGACGAGCTATGTCGTCGCGCAGGCCGACGTGCCCTCGCTGCAGGGCTTCAGCGAGGTCGGCGCCGATGCGCCGGTCATCGCCGTGGGCGACAACTCATCCTACAGCGACGTGGCCTTCCGCGAGACATTCTCGAACGGATCGCAGACGATCTCCCGCGTGCTCGTGAACAGAATGGTGGGCTCGGCCTTCCAGGGCGTAGTCCAGGCGGACGGGCAATCTTTCGCCGGCGGACCCGGCGCGATGGCGCCGGGGATCTCGATGATGCAGTACGGCACCGGGTTCGTCACCTCCGAGCTCCAGGGACCAGACCAGGTCTGGGCGACGCTCCTCGGGCAGAACGGAGCCCCCAGGGCGGCCCAGCAAATCGACAGCCTTCCCAACGCGAGCGCGCCCTACCCGACGTCCGCCATCGCCGGGGACTACACGGGCCTCATCGCCTGGCAGCACGACCCGGGTCTGCTGGGCTCACCCGACGTCCGCGTGCGGTTCTACTCGAACGCGACCTTCGGTCCCGAGCTGCTCGCCTCGAACCCCGCCCTCGGTCCCACCAACGCCGCCGAGGGCTTGTTCGCCGCCGGCGATCATGGCGGTGACGTCGCGATCGCTTACGTGCAGGGCACCGGATCCTCGACGACCATCCAGGTGGCACAGCTCGTCTACCCGCCGGGCTCCTTCGGCATCGTGAGCGCATCGTCGCGCTACCTGACGACGACGACGCCGGCGCTCATGTGGACGGCCCCCCGCGAGCTGTGGGGCGTGACGAGCTACGCGGTGACGATCGACGGTGTGGCGGCGGGCTCGACGTACGGGACGACCTCGTTCCGACCCACGGTGCCCTTGGCGCAGGGGCCGCACTCGTTCGCGGTGGCCGCCGTCAACGCTCACGGGCTCACCTCGTCTGCTAGTCCGCGCAGCTTCTTCGTGGACAGCCTCCCGCCGGTCGGCCAGCTCACCCTCAGGGGGGCCGAGCACGTGAACGCGACCCTGCGCCTGCGCGTGAGCTACACCGACACGCAGACCGGGGTCCCGCCCGCCGACACCTCGGGAGTGGCCACCGTGATGGTCAACTGGGGGGACGGCACGAGCAACCGGATCCACGTGACGACGGCGACCCACCGCTACCTGCGCGCGGGCCGCTACACAATGAAGATCACCATCATCGATCGCGCCGGAAACCAGACCGTGCTCTCCAAGCAGATCCGGATCACCACCAAGCCGGCTGGGCACGCGGGCCCGAAGAAGAAGAAAAAGAAGTGAGCGCGCCGCCGCGGGCCCTTGAGGCGGCGGGTCGCCGGCTCGAGCTCGGCGATCGGCCGCTACTCATGGGCATCGTCAACGCCACCCCTGATTCATTCTCCGACGCCGGTGAATCACCGACGCTCGAGCAACGCGTCGAGCTGGCCGGAGAGATGCTCTCGGCGGGGGCCGACATCATCGACATCGGTGGCGAGTCGGGTGTCACCAACCGACCGCCGGTCGACCCCGAGGAAGAAGCCCGGCGGGTCGTTCCGCTGATCAAGCGAGTCACCGGCGAGCTCGGCGTGCTCGTCTCGGTGGACACCTACAAGCCCAGCGTCGCCCGAGCGGCGATCGCAGCGGGCGCCTCGATCGTCAACGACGTCAGCGGGCTGCGCGACCCGGACCTGGCCGACGTGTGCGCGGAGACTGGGGCCGCGCTCGTGCTCATGCACACACGCGTGGCGCCGAAGGAGAAGCTCCTCGACCGGTCCTACGACGGCGGCGTCATCAAGGACGTGCTCGGGTTCCTGGCCGGGCGGATCGAGCTCGCTCGGTCTCGGGGCGTCGCCTTCGAGCAGCTCGTGGTCGACCCGGGCCCCGATTTCGCCAAGTCGCCGGCCCAGACCGTCGAGGCGCTGCGCTCGCTCGATCGGCTCCACGAGCTCGAGCGGCCGGTGCTCCTGGCCGTCTCGCGCAAGGACTTCGTCGGCGCGATCATCCTCCGGGCGCCCCGGCACCGTCTCGCGGGCACGCTCGCTGCGCTCGCCCACGGCGTGGACGCGGGCGCCCACATCCTCCGCGTGCATGATGTCGCGCAGGCAGCCGATTTCCTCAGTGTCCGCGCCGTGCTCGAGGGAAAGCTCGAGCTCGATCCCGATCTGCGTCTCCCCGAGGATCTGCTCCGCGAGCAGGGCTGAGGCGGTCTCGGGAGCAGCCCGTCGGCCCGCCTCGCTAGGGTGTGAGACAGGAATCGCCGGCCGCTGGCTCAACGCGGTCGGAGCCTACCGATCTAACACAAGGAGGTTCACCCGTGTCAGTACTCGACCGATCCGCGCTCGAGGACAGCCCGCTCGCTGATCTGCACGCGATCGCCTCGGAGCTGGCCATCGACGGCTATCGGCGCCTGCGCCGCGCCGATCTCATCGACTCGATCCTCGCCCATCAGGGAGACGTGGAGTCGGCTGACGGCCGACGTGGAGCCGGCGTCCATGCCGACTCCATTAAGGGCAAGGACGCCCCAACTTCGGCTGGCGCCGAAGTCACGGGTGCCGAGGGG
>JALYZL010000513.1 GCA_030948875.1 Actinomycetota bacterium | reverse complement strand
CGCGTCGCGCACCCGCCAGGACCGCCGCCTCCTCAGCCGAGCACAACCACCCAACCAGCGAAGACCCGCCGGCCGGAGCTTGACAAACACACCTCCATATCAGCAGCCGAGCTGCAAGCACACGGGCCCGGTTTCCGCGCGGAGCGGGACCACCAGTGGTTTGCGCCGGGAGGCAGGTCGGACCACTGAAGCCGGGTCCGGGGCTGGTACGAGCGTTGAGGTGATCGAGCAGTCGTGCGACTCGGCGCGGCTGGGCCGTCACTCAGGGGGTCCGAGGCATGCATGGGCGCCGCGGTCCCCGGCGCGTGGTTCGTGGTTGGTCGTGGTGGACGTCGCAAACCGAGCGGCGAGCCGAGGGATTGACATCAGGGCGCGTTGCGCGAGGCGGCGAGCCTCGGCAATGGCCTCGCGTCAAAAATCAAGCAGCGTGGCCTCGAGCGAGGCCTGCGCCCAGGCTGTCCAGCGATCGTTCTTCCAGTCGCCGTCAAGGACCAGCGCGCGGTATGTCTCGGGGTGGCCGATCGCGAAGATCGCGGCGGCCGCGTCGTCCACGGTGAGCCCGGGACGTAACGCTCCACGGTCGCTGAGTAGTCCTGCCGCCCGGGTGTAGTTGCTTAGCCGTTGTGCCGCTCGTGTGCGTTCGAGCGCTGCCGCGTCGAGATCGACGGCGGCAGCCTCGCGGATCATCCGGAACACTGGCGCGGTCCTCGGGAGCGCAGTGCGCCAGAAGTCCACGAGATGCTCGATCATCTTCCGGGGATCGGGCTCGCGCTCGGCCTGCTCGCTGAGGAACTGCGCCGCCGGCGTTGGGGCCCGCGCGCCGGCCGCCGCGAAATCGAGCACGCGCGCGAGGATCTCATGCTTGGCGCCGATCGCGTTGTAGATCGTCTGCACGGCGACACCGGCCTCGGTCGCGATCCGGGTGATGGAGGTCGCGTGGTAGCCATGCTCGGCGAACAGTCGCCCGGCCGCAGCGACGATCGCGCGCTGGGTCTCCTCGGCCGCGATCTGCTGTCTTGTCTTGATTGCCCGCACCAAACTAGAGTACAGTCCTAACAGTTGGAATATCATTCCACAGACGGGCGGGTGCAATGACGAGCGAAGAGCTCAAGACGCGGACCCTTGAAGGCTTCGAGCGGATGTTCAACCGTGGGGATCTCACCTACCTCGACGGCAGCGTCGCTCCCGGCGCGGTCGACCATCAAGAACCCGAGAACACCGACGTCGCCGCGCACCTCAAGGACGTGATCGGCACGCTGCGCGCCGCCTTCCCGGATCTGCACTTCGACGTGCACGAGACCGTCGCCGAGCGCGAGGTCGTTGCGTGTCGATCGACGATGACCGGCACCCACCGGGGGCCGCTTCGGATTGGGCCGCTCGCCGGGCTGCCCCCCAGCGGCGCGCGCATCGAGGTCCCCCACATGCACTTCTTCGGTTACGACACCGACGGGCGGCTAACTGACCTCTGGCACGTGTGGAACACGCTCCTGCTTGCCCGCCAGCTCGGCGCGCCCGCGCCCGATCTGCGCGTCGGCGCGCCCTGAACAGCTTGTCAACCATCGACGCGCCAGTAGCGAAGTCGCACCCAATCGACCGCTGGCCGTCAGTGGCAACTGCTTCACACCGAAATCACCCGGCCACCAAATCCGGTGTCCACGACCCGGTCGAGGTGGCTGCTTCGGTTCCGCCAACTCGAGAAGCGGAAGCGAGAAGCTCAGACCCCCTCCGGCGACGAAGCAGAAGCGAGGCTCGTCAGCGGCCGTTTTTCTATCCAGTGAGCGCTTGGGCTGGCCGTCGGACCAGGTGTGCATGGAGGAACTGCTGGGAGTTGCCAGACGGGGTGCGGTGCTCGGCGAGCGCCGCATCGGCGAGCGCCGCATCGGCGAGCTCGAGGTCGGCGGGCAGCGCACGGACCAGCTCGTCGGCCCCGTAGCGGTGGACCGGCAGGTCGCTGCACCGGGGTTGGCCCGTCCGGTCCGAAGATCGCGATGATCACGCGGCCGCAGGTTCTAGCGACCGCTCCTGCCGCGCGGATCGGTGGTCATGCCGGCACCCGTGTCGCGACAAGCATGCCGGCCACGCGATTGCCGGGGGCGCCTACCGGTAGCAATATGAGTCTGAGGAGGCGTCGCCGCCCTGCAGGCGGATCTGATGCACGCGTCGACCGCGAAACTCGTCTGCGTGCGGGAAGAATCGCTCGTCGATGCTGAGCCCGCCCTCCTCGCCGACGTCGAGCT
>JALYZL010000525.1 GCA_030948875.1 Actinomycetota bacterium | reverse complement strand
CGAGGCTCCTGCGCTCAGATTATATAAAAGAGCTCGTCGCCTTCGGGCCACCCCAGTCGGGCAAGTCAGCGGGGCTCGCCGTGCCGGCGCTGCTCGAATGGGAAGGGCCCGCCGTCGCGTCTTCGATCAAGACCGATCTGCTCGACGCGACGCTGGCGCGCCGCCAAGCCCTCGGCCCGGTGTTCGTCTTCGACCCCTTCGCACTCGCGCGGACGCCGTCGCATACCTGGTCGCCGCTGCGCGGAGCCGCGACGTGGGACGGCGCGGTCGAGGCGGCATGGCGATTGACCCTCGCCGGCGAGCTCGATCAGAAACGCGTCGAGGGCGGCGACTTCTGGGGCGTCGCCGCCGAGCAGCGCCTCGCGCCGCTGCTCTACGCCGCGGCGGCCGGGGGGGCGGGCATGGACGCCGTGGTCCGCTGGGCGTACGGGTTCGACGGGCGAGACCTGCAGCAGACCCTCCAGGTCCTGGCCGACGGCGCCGTCGACGGCGCCGAGCTGGCCGACGCTCGCGCCGCCTACGACTCGGCCCGCGCCTTCGACGCCCAGGCCGACCGCACGCGAGCCTCGATCGAGGGCACGGTGCAGGCGCTGCTGCGGGCCTACCGGATCGCCCGCGTCGCCCGCTCGGCGGCATCGTGCGAGATCACGCCGTCTGCTCTGCTCGACGCCCGCTCGACCCTCTACCTGATCGGGGACGCCAAGGCGTCGAAGCTGCTGCGGCCGATCTTCCTGGCGCTGCTGTCGGAGATCGTTGACTGCGCCTACGAGCGCGCCACCCTCCGCGGAGGCCGACTCGAGCTGCCGTTCCTCTTATGCCTCGATGAAGCGGGCAACGTCGCGCCACTCCCGAGCCTGGCCGAGATCGCCTCGACAGCCCCGAGCCACAACATCCAGCTCGTGTCCATCTTCCACGACCTGGCCCAGGCGCGCAGCCGCTACGGACAGCAGGCGGAGACCGTCATTAACAGCCACCGCGCCCGCATGCTCCTTCCCGGCGTCGCCGACCTCGAGACGCTCCGTTACTTCTCCGGGCTCGTCGGCGAGGAGGAGGCTCGGGACGAGACCCGGACAACCGGCGACGGCGGGCGGACCCGCTCACAAGCGCGCCGGCGTCGTCCCCTCGCCTCTCCCGAATCGTTGCGCCAGCTCCCCGACGGCGAGGCGCTGCTCCTCTACGGCCGCCTGCCACCCGTGAAGGTCCGCCTGCGGATGTGGTTCGCAGATCGACAGTTGCGGAAGTTGGCCTCGGCGGAGGCGGCCCCATGAATCCCGACCTCATTGAGGGAGGACGCTGGCCACTCGACTGGCGGTCGCTCTACCCGCGCGAGCGATGGCTGTGGTGGGAGCAGCTGTGGATGGACGTATGCGCTCTGCGCGAGCGCTACCGCATGGCTGTCCGCTCGGGCTGGTGGGAAGACTCTATCCAGGTCGAGGCGCTGGCAGCACTTGCCGCCTGGGCCGACCGCTACGACACCGGCGAATGGGACGATCCGCCCGGCAAGCTCGCGCTCCTCTTCGAGCTCGAGCGCATCGACGGGCTGCTGCGCGAGGGAGGGGAGCCGTTCCATCCCAGTCGCGACCGCGAGGTCTTCCTCGCCCACGTGACCGCCCTGGGGTGTCAGCGTCCAGCGGGGCGCGAGAGTGGGGGCGGAGAAGGCTCGTGACGCTGCTTCCTCGGTAGGACCGTCGCTGAGATGATGTGCTCGACCGGCCTCGACGATAAGGAGGGACTCGAGATGGGATTGATCCACCAGTCCAAGCACGGCAGGCACGCACACCGCCTCTCACCGCCCGTCCACCATCCGCAGGCCAAAGGCACCGAGGTCCCTGTCAACCACCTGCCCGACGATGGCATGGGCACCGAGGCGGCGTACGACTGCATCACGGCCGAGCTCCTCCTCGACGGGGCGGCCCGCCTCAATCTCGCGACCTTCGTCACCACTTGGATGCCGCCCATCGCCGCGCGGCTGATGGCAGAGACGGCCGATAAGAACATGATCGATAAGGACGAGTACCCACAGACCGCGGAGATCGAGGCGCGCTGCGTGAGGATCCTCGCGAAGTTGTGGAACTCTCCTGAGGGCGCCAACGCGACCGGATGCTCGACAACCGGGTCCAGCGAAGCGGCGATGCTCGGCGGCATGGCGCTCAAGTGGCGCTGGCGCGCCCGGATGCGCGCCGCCGGCAAACCGACCGACAAGCCCAATCTGGTCATGGGCGCCAACACCCAGGTGTGCTGGGAGAAGTTCTGCCGATACTGGGACGTGGAGCCCCGTCAGGTTCCGATGGAGGGCGACCGCTACCACCTCAGCGCACCAGCAGCGGTCGCACGCTGCGATGAGAACACCATCGGCGTCGTAGCGATCCTGGGCTCGACCTTCGACGGTAGCTACGAGCCCGTCGCGGAGATCGCGGCCGCGCTCGACAAGCTCCAGAAGGAACGCGGGATCGACGTGCCGATCCACGTCGACGGCGCCTCGGGAGCGTTCGTCGCGCCGTTCATCCAGCCCGAAGTCGTGTGGGACTTCCAAGTTCCGCGCGTGCAGTCGATCAATGCCTCCGGACACAAGTACGGGCTCGTGTACCCAGGCGTCGGCTGGGCGATCTGGCGCGACGCGCAGGCGCTGCCGCGCGATCTCGTCTTCGACGTGAACTACCTCGGCGGTCACATGCCCACCTTCGCACTGAACTTCTCCCGTCCCGGCAGCGAGGTGCTCGCGCAGTACTTCATGTTCGCGAGCCTCGGGCGGGAGGGGTACCGGAAGGTGATCCAGCGCTGTCAGGACGTAGCCATGCACATCTCCTCGCAGATCGCCGAGATGGGGCCCTACGAGTTGCTGAGCGACGGCTCCGAGCTGCCCGTGTTCGCCTTTACCCTGAAGGACAGCGCGAAGAACTACTCCGTCTTCGACGTGTCCGATCGCCTGCGCCAGCGCGGCTGGCTCGTGCCTGCCTACACGTTCCCGGAGAACCGGCAGGATCTCTCAGTGCTCCGGATTGTCGTCCGGGCCGGCATGAGCCTCGACATGGCGGACCTGCTGGTAACGGATCTGCAACAGCAGACCCACTACCTCGAATCGCTGAAAACCCCCCTACCCGACCAGGCACCCGAGACGAGGCAGGCGTTCGCGCACTGACGTTGCGTTACGCAGCGCCGCGCCGGCGCAGCCGCTACGCCGCGCCTCGCCGCCGCAGGCGATCGGCTACCCGAGCCGCGTCCTCGTCCTCGCGGGCGACCGCGTCGGCGAGCTCGGACGCGATGTCCGCCAGCCCACCGAACGCTTCCGCGACAGTGGATGCGGTCGAGCCCGTGATCGCCCGATTGAGTGCGGCAACGGCAGCGTCGAATCGCTTCCAGAGGTCTTCCGGCCCGCGGCGACCGGTCCCCGGCATGAGTTCGTAGGGTGGCTCCGCGTTCTCGGCGCCCGGAACCGGCCGCCAGAGCAGCCCGGCCGCATGGGCGTTCTCCCACGCCAGCTGCTCCCGCGCCGCTGCCTCGGCCAATCCACGAAGCCGCGCCGCGAATCCCGCGTCCGGAGGCGCCAGCTTGTGCGTGCGCATCGCCTGCGCCCAGCCCGCGCTCGCGTCGCGCACCGCTCGCATGACGCGCTCGCGTTCGTGGTCGAGGTCGTCGCCGAAGCTCATCGTCCCCGCTCGATCAGGCTGAAAGTGTTGGTCCCACAGCCGGAGTCACAGAGCGCGACCCTCCGAGCTTGCCCGCCTCCGATCGATCCCGCCTGCGACCGAGCTCCCGTTGGCCGCCTCAGCTGCGCCGCCCCCCAAGTCGATCCCGTTGGTCGCGTCGGCCGCGTCCTCGTCGTCCACGTTGGCCGGCTCGGCCGCGGCCTCGTCCTCGGCGCCCAGCTCGGCGACGCCCACGGGCTCTCCACCCCAGAAGTCCTCCGCGCTCGGCCCAGCGTCAGGCCCGCCAGCGAGCGGGCCGGCGCTGTAGCCCTCCGAGAGCAGCCGGTCGAGGTCTGACTGCTTGATCCGCACCCGCCGCCCAACCCGCAACGCCGGGAGGGAGCCCTGGTCGATCCAGTTGCGCACGGTCTGCTGGTTGAGCCGCAGAAGCGCTGCGACCTCCGCCACTGTCAGGTAGTACTCGTCGATTTGGTCACGAGTCAAACCTTGATGCCTCCAATTGAGTCCAAATGAGACGAAGTGGCGCTATAGTAGCGCACCCACCGGATACGACCTACTTGTGACAGGAAACGATCAGCACCCCAATGGCAGCAACGGCTCGACGCACGTGAGCAACGTGGTCCACCTACGTCCGCGCCAGTGGCTCGAGTCAGAAGACGAGCTCGTCCCGATCGGCGGGGCAAAGGCGGACTCCAGTGCCGACGGCGCCCCTGCCGGCCGCGCCCCAGCCGCCTCGATTGCGCCGGACAAGCCCGGCCACGCAAGCACTTGGCTCGGCGCCGGCGAGGAAACGGTCCCGATCGCGCGGGAGCCAGCGCCCCAAGCCGACACCGCCAGCGACATCGCCGATTCAGCGAGGTCCCCAACCCCGTCCTGGGCGGCTTCGGACTTCTGGGGCGAGGACGCGGCGAACGTGCACGACGCGCTGGAAGCTCCCGTTCCGGCACAGCTTCCGGATGAGACGCCGCCGCCTGAGCGCCGGCGCGTTGCCAGCCCGCGCCGCTTCCTAAGGGCCCCCGCGCTCGCTGGGATCACGGTTGCGGCAGCGGCGGTCCTCGCCGCTGCGATCGACAGCTTCGGGGCAGCCCCCGCGGCGCATCGCCAGTCCGCGCCCACCGCGTCACTCCACCCGGCTTCGCGCGCGCGATCCGCGCC
>JALYZL010000488.1 GCA_030948875.1 Actinomycetota bacterium | reverse complement strand
CTGAGGCTCGAGCTGTCGCCGCTGGCGCCGATCACGATGTCATCGAGCCCGTCGCCGTTGACATCGCCATCCGTGGGGACATCCCCCAGGCGGCGGGTTGCGAGCTGCGCGCCGAACGGCACCGGCGTCGGGCGGCCGAGACCCACGTTCAGGCTGGAGCTTACGAGCGGCCCTTTGATCAGGAAGCCGCTTCCGGGGACGTTCGCCTGGGTGCCGTTCTCGAAGTTAGAAAGGTCCATCGATTTGATGTTCGGCCCGCCGAAGATCACGTACACATGACCCTGGGGTTGGACGCCGAGCGCCGCGGTGCCTGGCGCTCCGATCAAAAGGTCGGGGTAGCCGTCGCCGTTTACGTCTCCGGCGGTCGCTACCGCGGTCCCGGTTTGGTCGCCGGTGCTCGCGCCACAGAACGTCAACACTCGCGGGTCGCTCACGGCGAGGTTCACCGGGGCGGTGTTCGTGCTTCCGAGAACGAGGTACGCGGCCCCGACGTTGGTGCGCCCGTCGCAGCTCGCGCCTGGAGCGCCGACGAGGAAGTCGTCGTATCCGCTACCGGTCACATCCCCGACGTTCGCTACCGAAGCGCCGGTCTGCGACCCCGCCGGCCCGGTGATCTGCGGGGACCCTTGACTCGCCAAGGAGATCGTCTGCGGCCCCAGGGTGTTGATGTGTGCGAGGGTGAACGTCGTCGTCTCAGTGTCGACGTTTCCGGCGAGATCGGTGGTGGTGACCTCCACTGTGTGGGGACCGTCGCCGTAGGTGCTGCTCTGCATCGTCCACGTGTAGCTCATCGTTTGGGGACACTGGGTGGCTGTGCACCCAGCATTGTTTTGGGTGATGATCGGGTAGGGCGAGTTGCCGCTGCTGTCGGGGTCGACCTTGATCACGATCTGTTGAACGCCGGAGGTCTGCGCGCCGTCCGGACCGTCATCGCTCGCATTCACGGTCATCGGATACGACGGGCCGCTGATCGTCGCCCCGCCGGCTCCGGGGAGGTCTCCGCCGAGGTTGACGGTTGGCGGCGTCCGGTCGATGTATACGGGCCACCAGGTCACGGTTGGGTTGGCGTCCGCGTCGTAAGCGATGCCGTAGATCCAGTCCAGGCCTTCGGGCATGGTGCTGGTGTCCCAGCTGTAGCCGCCGTTGCTGTCCCAGCTTGCGGGGCATGGGTCGCGGTAAGGGTCGCCAGTGCACGGATGCGAGTTCGTGTCGTCGCTGGCGGGGTGGCCCCAGGTGCTCTGGTAGTCGATCGGGTTCACGCCGCCGCTGATCGGCGGGTTCATCGGGTAGCTGCCGCTCCAGGGGTATCCACCGGAGAGGTTCGGGGTGGCAATGCCCGTGAACGCGACCCCGAGGCCGCTGTCGGTCGCGGTGTAGGGAACGGTGCCGGAGGCGTGGTTGACCCAGCCGGTGGGGAAGCCGCTCGGAGGTGTCCAGGACGGGCTTGTGAGACCGCCGATGTTGACCGTCGGTGGGGTCGTGTCAGCTAGCCAGACGGCCGCGCCGTAGAGATACGCGACGCCGTCCTGGCTCTGTCCGGTGTTGACCAATCCGAATATGGCCGTGTTCCCGTCGGTCGCCGGGTACGCTGGGTCCGGTCCGGCGCAGTAGTTGAAGCCGACGCAATGATAGTCCGTGTTGGTGTAGACCTCGTTATCGCAAAGGGCCGTCGCTTCGGCGTTGGACCATGTTGCCTGCCCGTTGGAGATCGTCAGGGTCTGCCCGGGCTCCCAGTTGGCGTTGCTGTTTGACCAGATCCCCTCGATCGCGCAGGAGTTGCTCGGCCTGAGGTACGGCTGGCCGAAATCGACTCTCGCGATGTGCGCGCCGGCCGGTGCCGCATAGGCCCATTCCGCGAAGTTCCCCGCCGGGGCGGTCGAGTCGATGTACAGCCCGTTCCACTGGCCGGGGGCAAAGACCCACGCGCCGCTCGCGTTGCACGAGTTCACGCAGTTAGTCTGCGGGCTGGTCGAGTAGAAGTTCCAGCCGGTGAACGGATCGGTGACCGTCCCGGTCCCGATCTGATAGTTCGCGAGCACGGGATCCTCGAGGATCGGCAGCTGGTACTGGTCGAGGTTCGCGACGTGCATGCTCAACACGTTGCGATCGCCAGAGCTGTCCGGTCCGACGCTGAGCGTGACCGGCACGGCCGTTCCGGCTGCGTCGACGGCGCTCGGGGCAAGGATCGCGGCGATCTTCTCCTGACCGTGCACGATCTCCGCCGAACCCGATCCGCCCGGCGTCATCTGCAAGGCACTGCCTGCGGGAAGGTCGAACACCAGATTCGTCGTCTGCGGGCTGTCCAGCCCGCGGATCTGAAGCGACAGCTCCGCGCCGGTGTCCGTCGGCGTGACCGCGAGATCCTCATTCTGGGCGACGTTCCCGAACCACGCCGTGTTGCCCACCAACTGCCCCGGATCCTGCGGCTTGCCATCAGCGCGACGCTGGAGGTGCACCGAATAGCTCGACCGCGAGAACGAGAGTCCTTTCGTGGGATCGGTCGAGATCGTCAGCGGACTGGGACTGTTCGTCGTCGTGAACGAGCCTCCGTTACTCGCGAGGGTCAGATCAACGGGCGCGCTCGTGCCGGTGCCGGTTCCCGATGTGCCGCTCGCGGACGTGTTCCCGCCGGTCTTGGAAACGCTGTTGCGCATCACGGGACGCCCAGCGGTCAGCGGCACTGTCGAGACGACGGTGTAGTGCTTCGCTCTCGAGCCGCGGCCCTCGACGACCTTCGCCGTGTACGCGTTCGAAAAGCCGGTGACCCGCTGCCCCTTGTGCAGGCGCAGAGGGTTCCGTGCCGCGGCGAACAGCGCCGACCCGAACGACCTGCGCGCTAACGCGGCGGCCGCCGCCGCCGTCATGTGCCTAAACGCGTGCTCGGACCAAGCCCGCCGCGCGAACGCG
This sequence comes from Actinomycetota bacterium, assembly GCA_030948875.1. Classification (GTDB taxonomy): domain Bacteria; phylum Actinomycetota; class Thermoleophilia; order Solirubrobacterales; family Solirubrobacteraceae; genus Palsa-465. Next base: position 4,578 of record JALYZL010000488.1, on the reverse strand, counting down.
GCAGGCGTGCTCCACGCCCGCCGCCGTGCGGCTTCCGTGCGCCGCGCCGCAGCGACCAGACCCGCCACAGCCCCACCCGCCAAGCGCGACCGGCGCTCGACGCACCGACGCCATCATCCCCGTAGCGCCCTTCCGACCGTGATAACGAGCCGCCAGGCGCAGACCCGGTGGCATAGCTGGCTTGGCAAGCGACGCCCTCATCGCCCGCACAACCGCAGTCGGCACACGCAAAGACCCCACACGCAATCCATGCCGCCGCGCACCCACGACAGGACCGGACGCCGACCCAGACGAGCCGCTGGCTCCGAACACCCCGCGAGCAACCCCTCTCCGCGCCCGCGGCCGGATCGAGCGCGAGCGGACCCCCATGGCACGCGCGACGGACCCGGGCCCACGTGCGACAGCACCCGAACGAGCGTGGCGACTGGGGTGGCTCGCGGCGTCAGCCTCTCGCAGCGCAGCGAGACCATGCGAGGAACGATGCCCGCCGCTACCCGACGAGAGCGCAACCGCTCCACCCACCACAACGAAGACGACGAGCAACACAGCCGGTCGGAACCCCCGAGACCAAACCCTCAGCACCAAGACATGACGCCAAGCACCCATCAGCACGACCTCCGAGTCGTTCACCTCGTTCCTGGCCCCGCGCTTCAGGTCAGGCCCCGAACCATCCTCCGTAAAATCAATACCCTAATAAGCGTTTACCTATGGGCAGGACGACCCTACATGGTCGTTGCTCCATCTGTCAATGGCCAGATCGAGCTACGACTGCGAGAGAGGATCAGCAAGTCGGAGCCCGCGGCGGCGCTCCCAACGACTGCCGAAGGTCTAGGGTGATCCAGAAGACAGTCGATCCCGTCGGTCACCCCATACGGACGGCGTCCGGCACGCGGCCGCGGTCGTTCTGGCCTTCGCCAATGCGTCTGAGATGTACAAGCGACGCGACGAATGACTGTGACGTCGTCGTCGAGGCGCACCCGCGTCGCGTCGCGTCGGAGATCCGCATTGGGGTCCGGAAGGCACGCCGAACCAGACTTCCACTAACCGAAACCCCGCACTTCTGCTCCACTGTTAGCCAGCCCCCTAGCCACCGTCGAGCTCCTCAAGCGCCGCCCGCCGATCCTCGAGCTCGGAGCGCGCGTAGCGGCGCGTGGTCTTCACGTCAGCGTGCCCGAGGATGTCAGCGACGAGCGCGAGATCGCGGCTGTGATCGCGGACCAGCCGCGTCGCGACCGTGTGACGCAACCCGTGAGCGGACTCATCCACCCCCGCGGCCGCCATCACCCGGGCGACGAGCTTGCTGACCGAGCGGACCGACAGCCGCTGGCCGCTGCGCGACAGCCACAACGCCCCCTGCTCGCGCGGCGGTTGCGACGGATGCCGCTCACGGTCGGTCAGCCACGCTCGCAGCGCCGTCCTGGCCGAGCGTGAAAGCGGCACCACGCGACGGCGATCGCCCTTGCCATGACGCACGACCAACTCGCCGGTGCGCTGCGTCAAGCGCACATCACTCACCTCCAGATCAGAAAGCTCCCCGATCCGCAGCCCGGTCCGCAGAAGAAGCTCCATGATCGCCCGGTCGCGACCGGACCCAAGCCGATCGGTCTCGCGCTCGACCGCGCGCAACTGCTCCCGAGAGAGCGCTCTCGGCGCTGACGGATCGACCTCCACGCGCGGCACGCGCGGCGCCAGCAGAGCGCGGGAGTCCAGCAGCGACGTCGCGTCCGCGAGCGCGAGGTTCACCGTCGAGGGCGCCAAGTCGCGGTCGACCAGCCGCCGGCGCCAATCACCGAGCACCGCGCGTCGGTCATCCTCCCCGTCGGCGGCGAGGAACGCGTCGAGCTCGCCGCCGGCCGCAAGGTGAGCGACGAGCTCGCGCACCCAACGCCGGTAGCTGGACCGGGTCCGAACGGCCAAAGCCTGGCGCGCCAGCCAGCGCACGTACTCATCGAGAACCTGCGCCGCGTCCATACGCGGATCTTGCCGGAACCTCCGGACGGGCGACTCGCGCCCTCGGCGAGCGCGTTATCGGCCGTCCACGGGCCGCGAGGTTCCGCGAATGCCCTTTAAGTTCACCCCGTGGTGTAAACGTGGCGCGAGTGCTGGCGATAGCTGTTGTTGACATGTAAACGACAGCTATCTCTCGGGATGGAGCCGGTAGGTGAGTGCGGTGTGGCGGCGGCCGGCTCCGGGAGTGCGGACGGCCTGGGCGAGCGCGCGGCGGGATCCGACCAGGATGATGAGTTGCTTGGCGCGGGTGACGCCGGTGTAGAGCAGGTTGCGTTGCAGCATCATCCACGACGACGTCGTCACTGGGATGACGACGGCGGGGTATTCGCTGCCTTGGGAGCGGTGGATGGTGATGGCGTAGGCATGGGCGAGCTCGTCGAGTTCGGCGAAGTCGTAGTCGACGTGCTCATCTTCGTCGGTGAGGACGGTCATGGTCTGCTCTTCTAAGGACAGGCCGGTGACGACTCCGACGGTGCCGTTGAAGATCCCCGACTGGCCTTTGTGGTAGTTGTTGCGTAGCTGGGTGACCTTGTCCCCGACGCGGAACACCCGCCCGCCGTAGCGCTTCTCGGGCGTCCCGTCGCGTTGCGGAGTGAGGGCTTCTTGCAACAGGGCGTTGAGGTTGCCTGCTCCGGCGGGGCCGCGGTGCATCGGGGCGAGTACCTGGACATCGTGGGCGGTGTCGAGCCCGAATTTGGCGGGGATCCGCCGCGCGACGATGTCCACGACGAGTGTGGCGGTCTCCTCGGCGGGATGCAGGCCGGAGTCTTCGGAGGGGTCGCACCCGAACCAGTAGAAGTCCGCGAAGCCGGTGAGCTGCGGGGGCTGGCCGTGGTTGATGCGGTGGGCGTTGACGATGATGCCCGACTGTTGGGCTTGGCGGAAGATCTGGGTCAGGCGCACCCTCGGGATGTTGCCGGCGGCGAGCAGGTCGCGCAGGACTTCGCCGGAGCCGACCGAGGGGAGCTGATCGACGTCGCCGACCAACAGCAGGTGCGCTCCCTCGGGGATGGCCTTGATCAGTTTGTTGGCCAGGATCACGTCCATCATCGAGGTCTCGTCGACCACGACCAGGTCGGCGTCAAGGGGGTTGTCGCGGTCGTATTTGGCCTCCCCGCCGGGCTGGAGCTCCAGCAGCCGGTGAACGGTGCAGGCCTCGTGCTCGGTCAGTTCCGCCAGCCGCTTGGCGGCCCGGCCGGTGGGCGCGACCAGCACCACGGTGGCCTGCTTGGCCGTGGCGAGCTTGACGATCGAGCGGACGGTGAAGCTTTTGCCGCACCCCGGCCCGCCGGTGAGCACCGCGACCTTGCTGGTGAGCGCGAGCGTGACCGCCTCTTGCTGGCCGGCTGCGAGGTCTTGGCCGGTCTGGCGGTGAAGCCAGCCCAGCGCCTTGTCCCAGTCGACCTGGGCGAACGCCGCCAACCGCTCGTGGCTTGAGTTCAACAGGTCCAAGAGGTGAGCGGCGAGGGAGCGCTCGGCGCGGTGAAACGGCACCAGGTAGACCGCTGCGCCCGACCCGTCGCTGGTTGGCAGCAGTTCCCGGATGACGCCTTCCTCGGTCACGAGCTCATCCAGACACGGGCCGATTAGCTCGTGGTCGACCTCCAGGATATTTGTGGCCTCGCGGATCAGGGTCGGCTCGGGGAGGTAGCAGTGCCCGTTGTCGGCGGCTTGTGAGAGCGTGTACTGCAGTCCGGCTTTGATCCGCTGCGGGCTGTCGTGCGGAATCCCGACCGCTTGGGCGATCGTGTCCGCGGTCTTGAAGCCGATGCCCCAGACCTCTGACGCGAGCCGGTAGGGCTCGGCGCGCACGACCGAGATCGAACTATCGGCGTAGGTCTTGTAGATCCGCACCGCCAGCGACGTGGACACCCCGACACCGGACAGGAACACCATCACTTCCTTGATCGCCTTCTGCTCCTCCCACGCGTCGGCGATCCGCCTGGTCCGTTTTGGTCCCAGTCCGTGAACCTCGATCAGCCGCCCCGGCTGCTCTTCGATGATGCTCAGGATCTCGGTCCCGAAATGGGCCACCATCCGCTCGGCCATCATCGGCCCGATCCCCTTGATCATCCCGGAGCCCAGGTAGCGGCGGATGCCCTGGATGGTGGCCGGCAGCACGGTCGCATAGGAGTCCACCTGGAACTGCTTGCCGTACTTGGGATGGCTGCTCCACCGGCCGGTCAGGCGCAGGCTCTCTCCGACCTGGGCGCCCAAGAGCGGCCCCACCACCGTCAGCAGGTCCGGCCCGGTCCGCTCGGTCGCGACCCGGGCGATGGTGTAGCCGGTGTCCTCATTGGCGTAGGTGATCCGTTCCAGGACCGCCTCCAGCACCGATTGGCCCTGCGGCGGATGCGGCGAGGAAGCGACCGCCGAGCTCACGTGCGACGCACGCGGCGGTCGAGCTCAAGCTCCCGCACACGGCCGTGCGCCAGCGCCAGCTCCTCGCGCAGCCGGGCGATCTCCTCGCGCTGGCGCTGGCTGTCATCAAGCGCCGCGCGTAGCCGTGCGCGCAGCGACGCGTCGCTGGCGCGGTGACGCACCGGCAGCGGCGCCGGGGCGCCGGCC
>JALYZL010000466.1 GCA_030948875.1 Actinomycetota bacterium | reverse complement strand
GAACAGGCGTCCGTTCCAGGGAAACGCTCCGTTGCGATCCCCCGAGTTCCGCACGGGGTAGGGGCGCGTGGAGCCCGAAATCGCCCGCGGGGACTCGCGTTTCGGGACTTTGTGCGGTTTGTGCGCGTGTGCCTACGCGCTGAGGGGCCGCGTCAGGCGGGCGTGATGCGCCCGAAACGCGGCGGTTCTGGGACTTGGAGGGCGCGCAGGAGGTCTTGTTGGCGCTGGGTCAGCTCGGTGGTCTGAGCGAAGTTGCCGTCGGGGCTGTGGAAGTGGCCTTGGCGGATCTGCCCGGTTTCGGTGCGGATCGTGCGCCAGGTCTCGCTGGTGCGGTTCTCGGCGACGCGGATGATCACGAGCGCGAGGAAGCAGATCAGGACGTGCGAGCGGATCCGCTCGTCCTTGCTGTGGAACACGGGGCGCAGGCGTAGGGTGCCCTTGAGGTCGCGGAACGACCGTTCGGCTTCGAGGAGTTTCTTGTAGCCGAGCGCGACTTCCTCAGCAGTGAGGCGGGTGTCGCTGGTGGTGAGGAGGTACTTGCCGTCGAGGCGCTGCTCGGCCTTGATCTTCTGTTGGTCGAGGACGAGGCGGCCCGTCTTCGTCTGGCGCACGTACTTCGAGAGCGTCTTGTGGTCCCTGAGCGCGCACTCACCACGATGGTGCGCCTGGTGCTCGGTCTTCGTCTTCGCCCGCTCGTGCTGCTTGGCGAGTCGCTCGAGCTCCGTCTCGATGCGTGTGATGCGCTTGGCGCGGCGTTCCTCGTCGCGTTTGGCTTCGCCCGGGTTGTGACAGATCACGAACCGTTGCGCGGCGTCGCCGTCGCCGACGTTGACGTCTTTGACGCGCAGGTTCTCGGCGACGGTGCGGTAGCGCCCCGGGCGCGAGAGGGCCTCCTCAGTCTCCTTCATCCCGGAGCGCATCTTCATCCCGGCGATGTAGTGTCCGCCCGCCGAGCGCAGGGCGCGGAGGTTCTTCTGGCCGGAGAAGCCGGAGTCGACGACGTAGATCGCCCGGCCCAGGCGCCACCCGTTGAGGTCGGCCTTGACCTCGCCGACGACGGCCTGGTCGCTCGTGTTGCCGGGCCAGACCCAGCAGCGCACTGGGATCCCCTCCCTGGTGACGGCGAGTCCGATCACGACTTGAGGTAGGTCGGGGCGGTGGTCCTTGGAGTGCCCCTGGCGACGCAGCCGCGCGCCGTCCTCGCCAGCCACGGCCTTCTCGCCGGCCGTCGTCTGCTCCTCCTCGCCGCCGGTCGCCTGCGTGTCGCTCTCGCCGGCGCCGCTCTCGCCCGGATCCTCGTCGTCGTCATCGACGTCGGGGTCTGTCTCGAAGTAGGTCGAGGTGGTGTCGAAGAAGATCACGTCGACCTCGAGGTTCAACAGCGACGCGACGCTGAAGGACACTGACTCCTGAACGCGCTCTGAGCAGTCCAGCAGGAAGTCCATCGCGCGGTAGAGCTGATCGTCACTCACGCCCTCCACGCCGTCGATGACGACGTCACGCCCGGCCCAGCGTGTCGCCTCGAGCTTCGACGCGGGCTCAAGGCAGCGCTGGCAGACCATCGTGAAGATCGCGCGCTCCACCCCCGCGCGACCGCGCCCGCTGCCCGCGACACGGCTGATCGCCGTGCCAACACCCAACTGCGCCCACAGCTCACCAACGACGTGCGGACCACCGCACTCGGGTGCGGCGATGAACTTGAACCCCGCCGGCGTGCCGGCGCGCAGGCCGTCTTCACCACCGAGGAAGCGTTGGATCGACGCGACGAGGCGCGTCAGCGCCGCGCGGTCCAGGAGGTCCTCGCGGCCCAGGTTGTGAATCACCTTCGCGACCGGTACGCCGCGCGCGTTGCGCTCGTTATGGGCCAGCGCGAGATACCGCACGACAGCGCCGTTCTTGGTCCTCCGCGCCGTCGTCCGCAAATACATCCTGCCTACACCATAACCACAAACCAGCCGCGATTACAAGCCTGAGACGGCAAGACGTGTGCCTACAGCTTTTCGGACTCCAGCCGCCCAAACCCCAGCAAACACGGGCGATTCAAGCCGGAAAGCGGTCGAATCGGCCTACTTCGTGCGGAACTCGGGTCGCCCCGAGCCCGCGATTTCGAGCAACCGCCCCGAATCGCGATCGGCGGGTGACGAGCCCGTGGCAGCCCTTCGCTGAACGTCCCCGGCACTCACGGCGGTCGCGACGACGAGTCGCGACCTGGTGGCCAGGATCGGGTGCGGGCTCAGGGGACTGACCCCCGGGACGGTCCGCAACCTCCGCGTTCTCGTCTAGGCGGGCCCGATCCTGGCGATACTTGAGCTGCGCAGCGGTGCTTTGCTCACCCTCGCTTCACAGCGTGCGCTTGCTTCGTTCTTGGATCGCTCGGGTCCGCTTATCTTTGGGCGGCGTTGGCCGGCGACGGCGTTGCGGGCCTCGGGAGCTCATATGGAGTGGGCTTTGTCAAGGGGTAGCGGGAAGTTTTCCGGGTGGCCGGAGAGGGATTGGGGGGTGGTGGCGTGGGCGGTTCCCGGGGCGGGCACGAGCGAAGGTCCGGCGTGTTCGACCGATCTTGGTCAGGCTCATATGCGAGGGCTGGATACCTCAAGACCCTTGTTCGTCGCCGGGCGCTGCATTCTAAGAACGGGCGCGGCCCAGCTGGTGGGGCTGGGTTGCCCATAGCCCGTGGTCGCGGGCCCGAGGATGGCGACGTGGCGGCCTTCGTTGTGCTCGTGCTCGCGCCGGCAGCCGTCGACGCCGGGGCGGATATGTCTGGGTCGGGGTCAGTCGAGCGTCGCGGCCTCCCAACAGAACGCGGCGAGTTCCCGCGCGCAGGCGACGACTACGGTCCCGGTGTGCTTGCCGCGTCGGGCGCCGAGATGCTGCCAGCGCGCGTTCAGGCGTCGCTGCGCACGCCACGCGATCGCGACGACCCGCGGGTCTTGGCCGACCTGGCGTGCCGCGATCGTCTCGCCGACATTGGGGCGGTGGCGGTAGTGATGCGCGGCCTCAACGAGCAGTCGGCGGGCGTGCGGAGGGCCGGCCTTGGTGATTTGGCCCTGCACCCGTTTGCTGTCTGAGGTGTACTCACTGGGCACGATGCCGAGGAACCCGGAGAGCAGCGCGGGCTTCGCGAACCGCTCGAAGCTGCCGACCTCGGCGCACAGGCCGGCCGCGGTCAGCGTGTCGATGCCCCTGAAACAGCGGAGTCTTGCGATCGTCTGCGCGTGGCTGCAAAGCGGCGCGGCTTCCTCGAGCGCCTTGACCAGAACGCCGCGGCGCTGCACGAGCGCGTCAACGGCGCAGCAGTAATCCAAGAACGTCACGCGGGAGAGCACGTCCTCGAAGGCAACGTTCCCCAGCCAGCGCTCATAGGGCCGTGTCCACGCCCGGCCGTCGAACCGCAGCCCATGGCGCAGCAAAAACTTCGAGAGGCGATGGCGGGAGCGCATCAGATCCTTGCGGGCGTCCTCGATACACCGCACCAGGTCACGGAACCGCTCGTCAGTCTCGCTCGGCACGAACGCAAACGACAACTCGCCCGCCGCGAACAACCGCGCCAGGCGCCTCGCGTCGCGCCGGTCGGTCTTCACCCGATCACCGGACGCTCTGGGGATCGATCCCGGCGCAACGACCCGCACATCGATGCCGCGCTCCGCAGCTGCCCTGGCCAGCCCGAACCCCGAGGGGCCCGCCTCATACACCGCCCTGACCGGCCGCCCGAGCTCCTCAAGAAACGCGAGCACCACCAGCGCCGGCGCGCCGCGCAGCCGCTGCACCTCGAGCTCGCCGCTGATCGGATCGAGAACCGCCGCGACAGTCTGCGCCTGATGCACATCCAAGCCCACAAGAGCCATACCCTGCGACATGGTCGGTACCTCCCATAGCTGGGGTGTCGACGCCAGGACCACCCTGACGCCCAGTCCCCGCACACCTATGCGCGGGGTGCCGACCGATCCTCCCTGAACCGCCGAACGACCGGCAATCCATAGGGTCTAAGGACGTCAGCAATGCCCCCGGGTTCCCCGGGGCCAACGTCGTCTTTATCGTCGCCATCGTAATCATGACCGGCGCCACGATCTTCGCGTCGCTGTGCGCACCAGCACGGTTCCGCCTTTCGTCGGGCCGGCTCGGGCCCGGTGGCTGAGCCGCGATCTACGTCGTCGTCGGGTGCGCGTGTTTCGGGGTTTGGCGGCTCGTCGCGTAGTTCGGGCTTCCGCGAGGCGGCGGCTGGATAGCGCGAAGACGAGTCGCCATTGCGTCAGGCCGGCGGCCGCGCAGTTGTTGAGCCCGACGTACTCGACCTTTACGATGCGGTCCGCTAAAGTAAAGGCCATGCCTCGGGTTTCCTCGAAGAATCAGGTCACGCTTCCCGTCGAAGCGATGCGTGCCGCCGGCCTTCGCGCCGGCGAGGAAGTCACGATCCGGCCGCTCGGCGACGGCGAGCTGATAATCGCCGCTCGCAGTTCGCGGGTACGACGCCACGCTGGCATCGCCACCGGAATCTACGAGCCAGGCGAACTCGACCGACTGCGCGACGAGTGGGAGCGCTGATCCTCGACGCCAGCGTCCTGATCGGGCTTCTGGATCGCGCCGACGTCCACCACCAGCGCGCCATCGACGATGTCGAGGCGGCCGATGCCGCCGACCGGGACCTGATCACGCCCGCGAGCGCCTACAGCGAAGCGCTCGTCGCGTTCGCGCGCGCTGGCCGCTTGGCCGACGCTCGGAACGCGATCGGCGGGATGGGCATCAGCATCGCGCCGCTCACGGCCGTGGTCGCCGAACGCGCCGCCGAACTGCGCGCCCGCTACCAGCGCCTGCGCCTCCCGGACGCGATCGTCCTCGCGTGCGCCCGGGACCTCGCCGGCGAACTCCTCACCTACGACGCACGCCTACGGCACACCGCCCAAGAAGCCTGACCCAGGCGCTGGACCACCCGCTGTCGCACGACTGCTTGGCGCGAGCAGGAGCAACGCGCTCTCACCGTACTCTCACGCTGTGAGAGCGTCCACCGAATGAAACCTCCTCGAAGTCTCCTCGCCTGCGTCCCTGTGACGGCCGCTATGGCCGCGGTGGCGGCTGTCCCCGCAGCGGCGGCCGCTCGTAGCGGCGTGCGGGACTGCGCTGGCCTACGCGCGATGCTGATCGAGAAGGTCGGATCGATTGAGATCTTTCGTCCCAGGCCGCGAACGAAACTCTTTGCGTGCGCGACCGGCTACCGGCCGCGAGAACTCCACCCCGGCGACTGCGGCATCACCACGTTCTGCCGCTTCTTCCCGGCGTATCTGATCGCCGGTCCCTACGTCTTCTACGCCGAACAGTTCAGTAA
>JALYZL010000465.1 GCA_030948875.1 Actinomycetota bacterium | reverse complement strand
AGCTCGAGCTCGATCACCGGCTGGATCAAGGCGCACTACAAGTCCGTGACGATCGGTGGACAGACGATGTACGACCTGACCCAGCCCCTGGCGTCATGACCGGCGCTAGACGGCGAACACGATCTTCCCGACGACGTCTCCCTCGAGCATCGCCCGGAACCCTTGGCCGGCCTCGGCGAGCGGGAGGATCGTGTGGATCGTTGGGCGGACGTCGCGCTCGACGCAGAAGCGGATCAGCCGCTCGAGCTCGTCGCGCGTGCCCATCGTCGAGCCCACAATCGATAGCTGAAGGAAGAAGATGCGGGTGAGCTCCGCGGGCGGCGCGGCGCCCGAGGTCGCCCCGGAGGTGACGAGGGTGCCCCCGGGCTTGAGCGAGCGGATCGAGTGGGCCCAGGTTGCCTGGCCCACGGTCTCCATCACCGCATCGACGCGTTCGGGCAGACGCTCGCCGGACTCGAAGGCCTGGTCGGCGCCGAGCCCGAGCGCCCGCGCGCGCTTGTCCTCCGAGCGGCTCGTGACCCACACGCGCGCGCCGGCCGCACGCGCGAGCACGGTGAGCGCGGTCGCCACTCCACCGGTCGCGCCCTGGACGAGCACGGTCATTCCCGGCACCACGTGCCCGCGCGTGAAGAGCATCCGGTAGGCGGTCAGCCACGCCGTGGGTAGGCAGGCAGCCTCCTCGAAGGAGAGTCCCGGAGGCTTGGGCACGAGGTTGCGGCGGGGCACGGCGACGCGCTCGGCAAGCGCCCCCTGGTGCTTCTCGGAGAGGAGCGAGCGTTTCGGGTCGAGAGTCTCGTCACCGCGCCAGGAGTCGTCGGTGATCACCGCGTGGACGACGACCTCGTTGCCCTCTTCGTCGAGCCCGGCGGCATCGCAACCGAGGATCATCGGGAGGCGGTCGCGGCTCAGCCCCACGCCGCGCAGCGACCAGAGATCGTGATGGTTGAGCGAGGCGGCCTTGACGCTGACCGTCGTCCAGCCGGGCGGCGCCTCGGGCTCCGGGAGCTCGCCGACGCTCAGGCCGTGCAGCGGATCGTCGGGATCGATGTCGGAGGCGTAGACGGCGAGCACCCGTAGATCATTCCCCAAATCACGAAATCAACTCGTACGACGCCGCCATTCCGACCCGGGCTGGTCGAGATCAGGTCGCCCTGCGGGACGGACTTGGAGCTTCTTGGTGGTGAGCTTGCCGACCGTGCATCCGAGGGCGCGGCCGACGATGCCCTTCGCCGCCTTGAGCCGGACGCCGGCGAGCGACACCGTGTAACACATCGGCGCTGCGTTCTGGACTGGTGGCGCGGTGACGGTCATGGGCGCGGTGAGGGCGAGGGCCGCCGAGGAGCTGTTGTTCGCCGGGTTGGGGTCGGGGAGGGTGCCGGTCACGGTGCCGACGTTCGAGTACGTCCCCCGCTCAGGTGAACTCATATTCTGCACCCTATGAAGGATCTCCGGGGATCCGCAACCGGCGTCACGACCGCGCCGGTCGATGAGTGCGCGCGGTTCTTCCTCGCCGTCGACCGTTACCCGACCTGGCACCCCGAGGTCGTGCGCACCGTCGAGGTGCTCGATCGCGACGCCGAGTGCGAGCCGACGCGGGCGCGGGCGGTGCTCCATGTCGCGGTCGGCCCGCTGGTCAAGGACTTCGATCTCGTGCTCGCGAGCGCTCTCGCGGACCCACGTACGGTGAAGCTGACGAGGGTGCCGAACCACCCCGGGGACGACGAGCGCTTCGACGTCACCTGGCGCCTCGAGGAGGGACCGCGCACGGCCCGCATGCGGACTTCCATCCGCCTCGAGGTCGAGGCGAGCCTGTCCGTTCCCCGCTTCCTGCCCGTGGGCGGGATCGGCGACGGGCTGGCGCAGGGGTTCGTGTCGGCGGCAACGCGGGCGCTCGGGGCGTGAGCGATCCGATCGGCCTCGGGGTCGAGGACGCAGTCGACCGAGACGGGGCCTTACCCCACCTCGGCGACGAGCAGCTCGCGCGCTTGCGCGTCATGGGCCAGGTCCGCGCCGTCGAGCCGGGCGACGTGCTCTTCCGCGCGGGCGATACGCCTCGCGACTTCTTCGTCGTCGAATCGGGCTCGGTCACCATCGTCCACGGATACGAACGCGAGAATCGGGGTGATCGCCGTGCACGGCCCCCGCGGTTTCATCGGCGAGTTGAATCTGCTCACCGAATCTCGCATCTACCTGACCGCGGCGGTGCGCGAGGCCCGGCGAGGTGATTCAGGTGCCGGTCGCGCTCGTGCATCAGCGCCTGGCCGCGCGGTGAGGGCGCCTCTAGAGCACCTCTAGAGCACCTCTAGAGCGCGTCGCGCCGGCGCTCGAGCTCGGCGCGCTCGACGGTGTTCGTGCTGAGCTCGATCGCTTGGGTATAGGCACGCGTCGCGCCCGCGCGGTCGCCGGTTCGCCGCAGCATCTCTGCGTGGGCGGCGTGGAGCGGCTGGTAGTCCTCGAGCGACGGCTCGCCGAGGAGGGGGTGGAGGAGCTCGAGCCCCGCTTCTGCGGTGTGCGCGAAGGCGACCGCCACCGCGCGGTTGAGCTCGATCACCGGCGAGGGCTCGATCCGCGCGAGCATCGCGTAGAGCTCGGCGATCTGCTCCCAGTCGGTCTGATCCGGGCCCGAGTGCTGCACGTGGAGGGCGGCGATCGCCGCCTGGAGCTGATGGGGCCCGGGGCGCCGCAGCGCGAACGCGCGCTCGAGCATGCGCAGGCCCGCCCTGATCCGCCCCTGGTCCCAGAGCGCGCGGTCCTGCTCGTCGAGCGCGACGTAGCGTCCGTGCGGGTCGACGCGAGCGGCGCGGCGGGCGTCGTGGAGGAGCATCAGGGCCAGGAGCCCGAGCACCTCGGCGTCGTCGGGCATGAGCCGGCTGAGGAGGAAGCCGAGGCGGATCGCCTCGCTGCACAGCTCACCGCGGACCAGGCGGTCGCCCCCGGTGGCGGCGTAGCCCTCGTTGAAGATGAGGTACACGACGCTGAGGGCTCCGCGCAACCGGTCGGGGAGCGCCTCGTCGGGAGGTATCCGGTAGGGGATATGGGCGTCGGCGATCTTGCGCTTGGCCCGCACCAGGCGCTGGGCCATCGTGGTCTCGCTGACCAGGAAGGCCCGCGCAATCTCGGCCGTGCTGAGACCGCCGAGGGCGCGCAGAGTGAGGGCGACCCGCGAGGGCAGCGCGAGCGCCGGGTGGCAGCAGGTGAAGATGAGCCGCAAGCGGTCGTCCCGAACGGTGCCTTCCTCGTCGCTCGCGCCGTGCTCGCAGGACTCGGCGCGCGCGAGCTCGGCGAGGCGCTCGGTCCGGTCGGCGAGCGAGCGGTTGCGGCGCAGGCGGTCGATGGCACGCCGGCGCGCGGCGACGGTGATCCACGCCCCCGGGTTGGCGGGGACGCCGTCACGGGGCCATGTCGCCACCGCCGCCGCGAAGGCGTCCTGGACCGCGTCCTCGGCGAGCTGGAAGTCGCCGACGTGGCGAATCAGCGTCGCGAGGACGGCGGGCCGTTCCTCCCTGAACGTTCGCTCGACGGTTGCGGCCGGGTTCTCCCGCGGCTTGGCCGCCCGCTCGCGATCCGGGCTCGCACGACCGGGCGGCCGCCGGGTCATCCGGCTGGCCGCCCCTCGCCGCGCGCGCTCATGCGCTCGCTGCCGCCTGATCCTCCGGAGCCGGCATCGCGCTCATGTCCATGACCGGGCGAACCTCGACCGAGCCTCGCCCGACCGAGGGGATTCCGGCCGCGTGCTGGAGCGCGGTGTCGAGATCGGGCACGTCGACGATGTAGTAGCCGCCGAGGAACTCCTTGGTCTCGGCGAACGGCCCGTCGGTGATGTTCGTCTCGCCGTCGCGGACGCGGACCGTGGTCGCGGTCGAGATGTCGTGCAGCGCGTCCCCGGCGACGAACACTCCGGCGTTGCGCAGTCCCTCGGTGTACTCGAACCACAGGGGCCCCTCGGCCGCCTGCTCCTCGGGCGAGAGGCCGCCTTCGGTGGGGACATAGATGGACAGCATGTACTGGGGCATGAACGCCTCCTGGTCGGATTCGCCGCCGTAGTTCTGCGACTCATCTTCTACGACGGCGCAAGGGTGGCGATTTCGACGGGGCTGGGAAAAGACTTCACTGACCGCTGCGAGCGTCCGAGCCAGGCCCGGGCGTTGCCGCGTCTGTCAGCGCCGCGGCGCGAGCAGGTAGTGGCTGATCAGCCAGTGGTTACCGCCTCGGTAGCCCCAGATCTCCTGCGTCGAGAGCAAGAACAGGCGCCAGCCGCCGAGGAGGGTGCGGGCTTCGCTTCGCGAGCGGCCGTCGGCCATCAGGATCTCGAGCGCCTCGTTTTCGTGAGCGTCGAGCCGCTCCAACCACGCGTTTAGGGTCTTCGCGTAGTGGGTTCCTGACTCGACCCAGCGGTCGGTGAGCTCGAGGTGCTCTTGGAAGCGGGGGAGGAGGTCGTGGCTTGGCATCAGGCCCGCGGTGAAGAAGCGCTCGGCCGCCCACGTGCCCTGGAACAGGTAAGGCAGCGAGCGATGGCTGAAGACGTGGACGAAGGCCTTCCCGCCGTCGACGAGCCACGTCGACATGCGCCTGAGGAGCTCGTGCCAGTTGCGCATGTGCTCGAACATCTCGATCGACATCACGCGGTCGTAGCGGCCGGTGGGGGTGAAGTCGTTGACGTCGGCGGTGATCACCTCGAGGTTGGTGAGCCCGCGGCGCGCGCGCTCGGCCTCGATCCACGCTCGCTGGCGGCTCGAGTTCGACACGCCGGTGATCCGCGCCGCGGGGTACTGCTCGGCCAGCCACAGCGACAGCGATCCCCACCCGCAGCCGAGGTCGAGGATCCGCATCCCGTCGCGGACCTGGGCGCGCAGGCAGGAGAGACCGAGCATGCCGTCCTCGGCTTGCGCGAGGGTCTCGGTGCCGGGCTCCCACAGGCAGCCGGAGTACTTGCGTCGCGGACCGAGGATGAGCCCGAGGAACTCGGCGGGGAGCTCGTAATGCTGCTCGTTGGCCTTGTCGGGGACCTCGGCGATGGGGCCCGAGGACATCCGGCGCAGGAGGACGCGGAGGCGCTCCTCCTGGGCGACGACACCGCCCAAGCCCTCGCGACGCTCGCGTGCCCGGGCGCCATAACGCGACGCGCCGCGCAGCAGCGAATCGGGAAGCACCTCATGCTCGAGCGCGCGGTCGAGCAAGCGGTAGCGGAGCGCACCGGGACCGGGCTTGGCGGTGGGTGCGAGCGCCGGGACGGGGGCCGGCGCGGGGGCGGGAAGCGCGCGCAGGGGTTCGGGCTCGACCGCCCGGAGGGTGCCCCGCGCGAGCTTGCGGGACGGAGCGGACGGTGTGGCCTTGGGACGCATGCGGATACCTTCGCTCGCCGCGCCGGAACGGATCAGCCGGGCCTGCTCATCCTCCCGGCAGCCAGCGCTTGGCGATCTTGACGATGTAGGTGAACTTCGGATTGACGATCTGGGTGGCGCGGGCCTCGGCGACCTGGCCGAGGAGCATCACCGCGCTCTCGGTGGTGAAGCCGTGGTCGGCGACCATCCACGCCACCAGGTCGCGCGCGGCGAGGCGGAAGGCGTCCTCGAGCGGTCGCGCGCAGGCGACGACGGCGAGGTGGGTGTCGGTCTCCAAGCGCGGCCACCGGAGCTCGGGCGGCCGGGGCGCGAGGTCGAGTCGGACCGTCGTGTGGGTCCGGCACTCGATCCCGCCAACCCCGCACAGCTCCCCGTCCCCCTGCAACGCGTGGCAGTCCCCGAGCGCGAACAGGGCGCCGTCGACCGCTACGGGGAGAAAGACCCGGCAACCAGGACCCATCTCCTGGACGTCGAGATTGCCGCCGTGGAGACCGTTGTCGACCGTGCTCACCGCGTCGAGGAGGGGAGCGCACCCCATGACCCCGACCATCGGGCGGACAGGTAGCGGGGGTCCGCCTGGCCACTGGATCTGGTTATTGGCGATCGTCACCACGTTGGCGTGGATGCCGAATTCGCGCTCGCGGATCCAGTCGGGGAAGGGTGAGAGCCGAGGCAAGAGCGCGGTGAGCCCCGGGCTGATGACCTCCATCTCCTCGATGTCGCAGACGACGACGTGCTCGTCGGTGGCTCCGTTGATGTGGATCGGCCCGGTCGCCGGGTTGAGGTACGGCGGCTTGACCATGTCGACGGTGAACCGATCTCCGTTGTGGTGGAGGACGTCGCCGATGTTGAGCTCGGTCTCAATCCTGACGCGCGCGCCCGGGTCGACGCTGAGCACGGGGGGATGGTCGGGGGAGAGCGTGTAGAGCAGACCGGCGGACCGCCGGAGATCGAGCGGCCCGCCGGTTACTGCTGTGCCCGTTGGGGTCGGAGATCTCACGCCGGCTCGGTAGCCAGCGCGCCTGGCGGGATGGCCTCACCGAGGTCTTTGAAGGCGTAGTCGAGGTCGATGGACTGGCGACGGGCGTTGCGCGCCATCAGATAGATCCCGCCCAGCAGCGTCCACCCGAGGATGATGTAGGGCGACCACTTCAGCGGCGCCCCCGGGTTCGGGTAGAAGGCCGTGTAGACGGCGGGGACGAGGATGGCGATCCCCACCGCGGGGATGACGACGTTGCGCAGTACGCCCGCCTCGGGCTCGACCTTGTGGAAGTAGACCATCGCCGCGAGCAGGATGAGGATGAAGGCGACGGCGCCCGCAAGTCCGTTGGTGAAGCCGAGGAAGCCGAACGCCTTGGTCGTGTCCCAGGCGCCGCCCATGATCAGGGTGACGATGACCGACACGCCGATCTGCACGCAGATCGCGAAGTACGGCGTCTTCCGGGCGCCCGTGCGCCCGAACGCGGCCGGCAGGGCCTTGGCGCGACCCATCCCGTACTGGATGCGCACGACAGCGTTGTGGCTGGCGATCGTGTTGCCGAGCACGGAGGTCATGATGACCATCGAGAGCGCGTCGCGCCAGCCGGTTCCCAGGCCGACGCGGTGGAAGGCGGCCCACCAGGGCGTCCCGTCGGTGCTGTTGGCGTTGGTCAGCGCGGCGATCCCGTGCACGCCGAAGGCCGAGACCATGGCGAAGGTGGCGAAGAGGAGGAGCAGGCCGATGCTCACGAGCGCGACAAAGATCGCCTTGGGCACGTTGCCGTGTGGGTCCTTGACCTCCTCGCCGAGGGTGAAGGACTGCTCAAAGCCGAGGTAGATGAGGACGCCGCTGGCGATGGCGAGCGACAGGCCGGTGAAGCCGCCGCCCGCGTGGCTGGGTGTCAGTGAGGCGAAGCTCAACTGGCTCACCTGAGTGATCAGCGCGATGCTGGCGATCAGGAGCACGAGGTTGGCGATGATCGCCAGGCCGAGGTCGATCCGCGTCGAGATGCGGATGCCGATGAGCGAGAGCGCCAGGGCGATGCCGGCGCCGATGAGCGAGTAGATCCACCACGGCAGGCTGATGCCGAACACGTAGTCCATGCCCGAGTGCGCATAGAGCCCGAAGGCGAGCAACAACTGAGGGACGAAGAGGACGTAGTACATGAACGAGAGCCAGGCGGACAGGAAGCCCGTCTTCTCTCCGAGCCCGTGGCTGACATAGGAGTAGATCGACGCCGCGCTCGGGAGCACGCGGGCGAAGCGGGCGATGGTGAGCGCCACGATGAACATGGCGATGCCGCATACGAGGACGATGAAGGGCGCCGAGAAGCCCGCGCTGATGGCGATCAACGGCGCGACGGAGAGGGCCCCGAGCAGCGGTCCCATCGCCTCGACCGACAGGGCGAGCGACTCCCAGAATCCGATTGAGCGTTGGCGCAGGCCTGACTTGGCGGCTGAAGTTGCCACTTCGTATCACCCCGTCTGAGATTGGATTGGTGGACTTTTCAGGCGGGAGGCGGAAGCGCCTCGTAGAACTTACGGTCGATGCACACGCGAGCGGTCCGCAGCCCGTTGACGACCTGGCAGACCTCGAGGTCGGCCTTGACCGTCACCAGTAGGTAGGCCAGGTCCTCGCTCAGCCCCTTCTCGGCCACGAGGGTCGCGACGAGGTCAGCGGTCGCGAGCGAGCCCGCTTGTTCGAGGGTCTTGGCGGAGCCGATGAACATGAGCCTTGTGGCGGTGCGGATGCGTGGGCGGGCGATTGCTCCGTTTCGTTTCAGCGTGCAGCGGAGGGTCACGACGGCGTCGGTCTCTGGGGCCACCCCGCACAGCTCCCCGTCGCCCTGGAGCTGGTGGCAGTCGCCCATGAAGAGCAGGGCGCCTTCGTGGAAGACGGGGAACTCGACCACCGAGCCGGCGCACACGAAGCGCGTGTCCATGTTGCCGCCGTGGTCGCCGGGGAGCACGCTGGGCACGGGCTCGCCCAGGGGGGCCACGCCGAGACAGCCGAGGTTCGGGCGAACGGGCAGGTTGATGGCGCCGGGGAAGACGATCTCGCCGTTGTGAACGGGATGGAACTCGAGCGGCAGGCGCGGCCAGTCGAGGATGCCGATGCCGGGGATGACGCCTTGGGCGCCGAGTCCCTCGACCTGGATGTCGATGATGTGGACCTCGAGCACGTCGCCCGGCAGCGCCCCCTCGATGGCGATCGGACCGGTGAGGGGATCGCAGCGGTCGACGTCGAGGCCGCTCAGGTCATCGCCCGGCCCGAGGGGGAACTCCCCGAACGCGCTCGTGGTTTCGACGATGAAAGTCTCGCCGGGGGTAACGGTCGCCGCGGGCTCGTGGGCGGCCGAATACGAGAACACCTTGGCGCTGCGCGGGACACGAACGGCCGGCTTCGTCATCGTCTCTGCCATGGGCGAGAAGCTAATGCGCGGCCTCCGACGCGCGCATTGGCCAGACGTCCAAACATTGGGGATGGACGTTCTCCATTTGGTCTTACCGTCTGACAAATCGTGGATTTTGTCGTCTGCGACCATGTCTTTCGAGGAGCTCGGTGATGTCGGGATCTGGACGACTTTGCGAGTGAGAAGGGCGGCGGGAGAGCAGGCCGGCGCCGAGCCCGTCCAGATTTGCGACGACGGTGGCCATCGAGACCGCGTGTAAGGTGGCGCAGATGGTCATCGAGGCATCGGGGGTGTGAGATGAAGGTCGGACTGATCGGAGCCGGGCGCATCGGAGGCAACTGCGCACGCCAGGCGATCAAGGGCGGGCACGAGGTGATGCTGTCGTTCTCTCGCGACCCCTCCACGCTGGAGAGACTGGCATCAGAGCTCGGCGAGCTGGCTTCGACCGGCAGCGTCCCCGACGCTGTGGCGTATGGCGAGGTGGTGATCCTTTCGGTTCCGTGGGGGGTGATCCCGGAGGCGCTCGAACAGGCCGGCGACCTCAGCGGCAAGGTGGTCATCGACACGACCAATCAGTTCGGCTCAGGACCCATGCCGGAGCCGGGGCAGACCGCCGCGGCGTTCAACGCCCAGCGCATGCCCGGCGCTCGGTACACGAAGTCGTTTAACACCCTCACCTCGGCGTTTCAGGCGCAGGCGGCAAGCCGAGAGGGCGACGAGCGGGTCGTGCAGTGGATCTGCGGCAGTGACTCCGAGGCGAAAGCGCTAATCGCCGGTCTGATCGAGGACATGGGATACGTGCCGGTCGACCTCGGTGCCGTGGAGACCTGTCAGGTGATGGAAGCTCCCCGGCGCCCGGGAGCGGTCTACGGCGAGGAGTACCGTGCGGCGGACGCGCCGGGAGTCGTCGACGCCGCCTCGACGGGGATGGAGATACCGCCGGTCCCGGCCTACGCATGAGGCCTGCTCGCGCCGAGCCGATCGAGCAGCCATTCGGCGGACGCCAGGGTACGCGCGTCGCTCGAGGGAGCGCCGATGAGCTGAAGACCGGCCGGCAGGCCCGCCGCCGTCCACGCCAGCGGGACGGAGAGCGCCGGGGCGCCGATCAGCGTCTCGGCCCGGCAGAACAGCGGGTCGCCGGTGAAGTAGAGGCCGATCGGCGGGACGCCGCTCGCGCTCGGCGTGAGCACGCCGTCGTAGCCGTCGAGCAGCCTCGCGAGCTGGGGGCCGACGTCGGCGGCGACCCGCTGGGCGTCGGCGTAGCGCTCCGCCGGGATCGCCGCGCCCTCGTCCAGACCGGCGCGCACCTCGTCGCTCAGGAGCTCGGGCGAGCCTGAGAGCTCGGAGGCGAGGTTGACCGCGGACTCGACCCACTGGATCGTCGTCTGAGCCGCAACGAGGTCGAAGAATCCCGCCGGAGGCTCAATCTCCTCGATGCGGGCGCCGGCGACGGCGGCCGCGCGACCGACGCCTTCGATCGCCGTCTGCGCCGCCGGCTCGATCCGTGACCAGTGCGGCGTGCGCATGAGGGCGAGCCGCGGGGCCCCGTCGGCGGCGGACGTCCCAAAGGCCCCAGCAACGCCACCCGCACCAAACACCCCCGGCGCCAGTACACCCGCCACCAACCGCGCGTCAGCAACCGTGCGCCCGAACAGCCCGACCGTATCCAGCGAATGCGCGAGGAGCTTGACTCCGTCACGGGGAAACAACCCGAACGTCGGCTTGTAGCCGATTACCCCGCAGTAGGACCCCGGGCGGTTGATCGAGCCTGCGGTCTGCGTGCCGGTGGCGATCGGAATCATGCCGGCGCCGACGGCGGCCGCCGATCCGCTCGAGGAGCCGCCTGGAGTCCGGGCGCGGTCGAGTGGGTTCAGCGTGTCGGTGGCGAACATCCACGCGAACTCCGAGAGCTTGGTCTTGCCCGCGATCATAGCCCCCGCCGCCCGAAGCAGGCGCACGGCGTCCGCGTCGCGGTCGGGACGGTGCCCGGCGTAGATCGGCGAGCCGTACGCCGTCGGGTAGTCGACGGTGTCGAAGTTGTCCTTGACCCCGACCGGGAGGCCGAAGAGGGGGAGGCTCTCTCGCTCACGCGCTCCGAGGCCGTCGAGCGCCTCGGCGCGCTCCAGCAACACCCGCTCGTCGATCGCCGCCCAGGCGCGGAGCTCGTCGTCGCCCACCGCGGCGAGGAAGTCCCTGGCGACGTCCACGCAGCTGAGCTCACCCGCCGCCAGGCGATCGCGCAGCGCCACAGCGCTGTCCGACACCACGCTCACCGCGCCGAGGTCAAAGCAAGCTCAGCCCCGGCGAGCAGGCAGCCCCAGCCATCTAGGCGCGGATCGATCCCCACCATGCGCATCGCCTTCCATAGGGTCACGGCGAGGGAATCGAAGATGGGCTTGCCGAGCTCCCGCTCGAGCTCAGCCACGAGCTGGGCGCCGGCCACGCCGGTGCACACCAGGAGGATGCAGTCGGCCCCCGGCGAATCGGCGCCCCTGACGAGAGCCCGGATCTGCTCCTCGGAGACGTGGGCGAACTCGCGGTTGCCGGTGATCCCTGCGTTGGCGCCCGAGACGACGTTCACCCCCTCGCGCCCGTAGATCTCGGCGATCCGCTCCGCGACGTCATCGGTGTAGGGGACGGCCAGGCCGCAGCGCTCGAGGTTGAACTTGGTCATGACCTCGAGCTGCGCCAGGGTCGAGGTCGAGCTGGGAACGCCGGTGCGTTCGGAGATCTGGGCGCACAGCTCGCGTTCGGCTTCGACGCCGGTCCATCCGCCCGAGGTGCCGTTCCACACGATCGCGTCCATCGCCGCGTCGCTCAGGAGATCGGCCGCCGCCAGCATCGAGTCGGCCGAGAACTGGTCGGTGTGGCGGCGCTCGAGGCTGATCGCCTCGACCTTGATCCGGGTGAAGTGGTGCGAGAGGCGATCGTCGTAGTCGCGGCTGATGAGCCCGGTCAGCGGCTCGAGCACGGTGTTGCTCGAGGGGGTGATGTGGCCGAGCTTGCGGCGCTTCTCGGAAGGCACGTAGTTGTTCTTCAAGGTTCCTCGCTGTATCCCCGCGGCCCCATTTGGTCTTACCAGACTGACCTGAACGGTAGGCAGCCGCGAGGGCGCCGTCAAGCGCGGCTCACTGCAGCCGGGCTCTCGCCGGGTCTGATTTGAGCAGCGATCTCATCCCTCGCTCGGCCTCGGCGAGGTGCAGACGCATGGCCTCGCGCGCCCCCTCGCGGTCCCCGGCGGCAATCTGGGCGACGATGCGATCGTGCATTCGGCGCGCTCCGCGGACGATCTTCTCGTTGGCCAGCGTGGGCAGCTGGACGGTGATCAGAGCCTCACGGATCGAGTCGAGGAGGAGCTCGAAGAACTCGTTCGCAGTCGCCGTCGCGATCGTCCGATGGAACCCGACATCGGCGAGCGCCGCCTCCTCGGCGGACATGCCCACCTGCAGGCGAGCGGCGGCGTCGCGGAGGGCCTGGACCTGCTCGGGCGAGGCGCGCTGCGCGGCCAGGCCGGCGTTCTCGACCTCGACCAGGGTGCGCGCCTCCATGAGCTTGCCGTAGTCGAGCCGCTGGCCACGGAGGTAGAGGGTGAGCGACTCGGTGACCGTGTCGCGCCCGAGGGCGCTGACGACGTGGCCGCGCCGGGGATTGTCGGCGAGGAGCCCCTTGGCGATGAGGGACCGCACCGCCTCGCGCACCACCGGCCGCGAGACGCCGAATTGCGCACACAGCTCGCGCTCTGAGGGGAGCTTGTCTCCCGGCGCCAGGCGGCCGGAGACGATCGAGTCGGTGACCGCGGAGGCGACCTTGTCTGCCAGCCTGATTGAGCGGACGACAGGTTCGAACTGCGGGGTGTCACCAAGCCGCGGTTCGTTTGCTGCCATCGCCGGAGCGTAGGGTGTTGCCCAGATGGCAGTCAATCACGCGTTCAAGCTCATGTCCCGACCCGTGGGCCTGCCCTCGCGCGAGAACTTCGAGTTCGTCGACGAGCCCGTCGGCGAACCCCGGCCCGACGAGGTGCGCGTACGCGTCCTCTACATCTCGCTCGATCCGGCCATGCGGGGGTGGATGAACGACACCCGCTCCTACATCCCGCCGGTGGGAATCGGCGAGGTGATGCGCGCGCTCGGCCTCGGCCGGGTGGAGGAGTCGAACCACCCCGACTTCGCCGCGGGCGACCACGTCGTCGGCCTGCTCGGGGTACAGGAGCGCGCGGTACTCCACGGCGGCGGCCTGACGCGGGTCGACCCCGGCGTCGCGCCGCTCCCCGTGCATCTGAGCGCGCTGGGGATGACCGGGCTGACGGCTTACTTCGGGCTCCTCGACATCGGGCGCGCCGAGGCGGGTGACAGCGTGGTGGTCTCCGGCGCGGCGGGCGCCGTCGGTCAGATCGTCGGCCAGATTGCCAAGCTGAAGGGCGCCCGGGTCGTTGGTATCGCGGGCGGCCCCACGAAGTGCCAATACATCGTCGAGGAGCTCGGGTTCGACGTGGCCATCGACTACAAGCGCGAGGACGTCGCCGCGGCGCTCGGCGAGCGCTGCCCAAACGGGATCGACGTCTACTTCGACAACGTCGGGGGCGAGATCCTCGACGCCGCCCTCGCCCACCTCGCCCGCCGGGCGCGCGTGGTGATCTGCGGCGCCATCTCCCAGTACAACGTGGGCGACGCCATGAAGGGGCCAGCCAACTACCTGGCCCTGCTCGTCCATCACGCGAGCATGACCGGCTTCGTCGCCACCGACTACGCCAGGCGGTTCGACAAGGGCAGGGAGGCGCTGGCCGCCTGGCTCGCGAGCGGCGAGCTGCGCTCGCGCGAGGACATCGTTGACGGGCTCGAGACCTTCCCCGAGACCCTCCTCAAGCTCTTCACGGGAGATCACCTCGGCAAGCTCATGATCCGGGTCGCGGAGGATTGACCGCCCCGCCGCCGTTGCGCCCGATCGAGCGAGAGCTCGTGTCGATCCTCGGTCCCGAGGCCACACGCCCCGGGAGCGACCGTGCCTACCTCTCCGACGCGACCGAGAGCCGCAACCTGCGCGGCCGGGCGGACGCCATCGCGCTGCCGCGGAGCGCCGAGGAGGTGGCGCGCGTCGTGCGCTGGTGCTACGAGCACGACGTCCCGATCATCCCCCGCGGCGGCGGCACCGGCTTCGCGGGCGGAGCGGTGCCCCTCGACGGTGGCGTCGTCATCAGCCTCGAGCGCCTCCGCGAGGTGCGACAGTTCGACCCCGAGCTGTGGCGCATCCGCCTCGACGCCGGCGTCACCACCGCGGAGCTCAGGCGGCGGGCACGCGAGAACGGGCTCTACTTCCCGCCCGATCCCGGGGCCGGCGAGCAGTCACATCTCGGCGGCAATATCGCCACCAACGCGGGCAGCCCCCACGCCTTCAAATACGGCGTCACCGGGACCTGGGTCACCGGCCTCGAGGCGGTGGTGGCACCAGGCGAGCTGATCGAGATCGGCGGTCCGATACGCAAGGACGTCGCCGGCTACGACCTGAAGTCCCTCCTCATCGGCTCCGAGGGAACCCTGGGGATCGTCACCGGGGCGTGGCTCCGGCTTGTGCCCGCGCCCGAGGCGGCGCTGCCGGTGGCGGCGTGTTACGGGAGCGCCGACGAGGGCTGTGCGGCGATTCTCGGCGTGCTCGCCGAGGGCGTCGGAGCCGCGGCGCTCGAGTACCTCGACGCCGGTGCCTTGGCGGCGACGCGGGACGCGTTCCCGGTGGAGCTGCCGCCCGCCGGCGCCTTCATGGTCATCGCCGAGGCCGACGGCTCAAAGCAGGAGGCGGAGCGGGTCCACGCCGAGCTCGTCGAGGT
>JALYZL010000456.1 GCA_030948875.1 Actinomycetota bacterium | reverse complement strand
GTCCCGCACGGGCGCGCCCGACCTGCCCGACGATCCGGCGAAGCGAGGACAAGCACTCCCCACGCAGAGCAACCCAGTCGGCCAGGCCGAGATATCATGGAATCGTGGATACGCTCTCCCAGGCGATCGTCGCTGGTGTCGACTTCGTCACCGTCCCGACGAATGATCTCGCCGCGGCTGTCGCGTTCTACGGCACTACGCTCGGGCTGCCGTGCTCCGTGCACATGCCGGAGCGCAACTTCGCGGAGTTCGAGACGGGCGCGGTGACGCTCAGCGTCGTCATGGCCGAGCACTTTCCGTTCGGGTACCACCCGAATCCGAATCCGCTGGCGTTGCACGTCGAGGACGTTGCGGTGGCCCGTGACGCACTCAGCGCTCGCGGCGTTGAGTTCCTTGGCGAGACATTCGACACCGGCGTCTGTCACATGGCGTTCTTTACCGACCCGGATGGCAACGCGTTGATGCTCCATCGCCGCTACGCACCGCGAGTGACTCGCAGCTGACTTCGATCACCAGCTCTTGATCGACGAGCCATGTCCGCGGCTTCGGTCAAGGCTCCGCGAAGCACGACCGATCGTATGGCGATCCACTACCAGCGGGGTTGCGGCGTTGCGGCTCGGCTCCAACGGCGTGTAATGCTCTGGCTGTGGTCACCGAGGAAGACGTGCGTCGGATCGCACTCAGCTTGCCGGGCGCTCATGAGCAGGAGTCTTACGGCGGTCGTCCCTCGTGGCGGACTCAGCCGCGGATGTTCGCCTGGATCCGAGATGCGCCCGACGCGTTGGTCGTCTGGGTCGGCTCGCTCGACGACAAGGAGGCGCTGATCGCCGCGGATCCCGGCAAGTTCTTCACGGCGGCGCACTATCGCGGGCAACCGATCGTCCTCGTTGATCTCGCGGCGGTTGAAAGCGACGAGGTCACGGAGCTGATCACCGATTCTTGGCTCCTGCGTGCCCCGCGGTCGCTGACGAAGGGCTGGAGCGCCGAACACAATCAAGACGCGCCGTAGGCGGATCCTTGGCGGGACCTCGGAAAGACCTCCTTAGCCGGCACGTGGCTCGGAGAGCCCTCGCCGATAGCTTCACGCGTCAATGAGCTGATGCGCGAACGGCTGCCCGGCGTGCGCGCCGGGCGGGATGGCGAAGATCGCGCTGCCGACGGTGCGCGTGAAGCGCGTCAGGGCGTCGTGCTCAGCCAGCCGCCTTGCAGCGGGATGAATTGGCGGCGGGGATCGCGTCCGTAGAGCAGCAGCAGCAGGCCGGCGTCGGCTCGGCCTTGGGCGTCGGCGCCGTCGTGGTTCCACGTTCGCTCGCGGCCGCTGACCCAGACGTGACGAGCCAGGTCCTTGCCTCGACGCGGATTGCCGGTGGCGTCCTTGAAACCGAGCAGGTTGCACGGCCGCCCATCCCGACGCTCGCCGGGCAAGCGGCCGCTGACACCAGCGCACCCGAACGGCGTAGCGATCGACTACGATCAGGCGGCTCAGCGCTTGCTCGGCCTTGACGGGCGTCTCCGCGCACACCTGGATACACAGGTCCCCACCGCTCGCTCGCGTCAATCGTGTCGCCGGGGAACGCGGGCAGCGGCGTGAGCGCGACCGGTCGCCGCGACGCCAGGCCGAAGCGCTCGTCGAACAGGAAGGGCCCGAAGCCGAAGGTGAGCGTCACTCCGCCTGCCGGGTGTCCCTGCGAGGGTGCGCGATGCTCGGCGCTCATCACCCGCTCGGCTTCAACCGTCAACGCGCTCAGCAACCCCCGCAGTTCGGCTCTGCTGCCGCAGGACAGATCCACCGCGGCGAACACGAGATGATCGAGCACCGGTGTCATGATGCCCGGCTGCCGGGCGGCGAACACCGACGGCGCCACATCCTCAGGCCGGTAGGACTCACCAGCCCCCCGATCGCCGATCGGCACGCCTCTGGTCCATCGTCTTCGCGGCCGACGCCTCTCCATGAGCACATGCTGCCAGTGCAGCTCAGCGCGAGCTGCTAACCGGGCGCGCGACCAACTGTGCGCCAGTCCGCAAGGTCAGAGGCTCGCTCCAAGGCGTCTGTTGCGAGCCGGTGGCGCGCTCCGCTGTACCTTGCGCCCGATGACCCTCCGCGCCTTCCCCGTGAGGGCAACGTCGTCACGCGTGCTATGCCGGCCGCTTGAGCGGATCACTCACAGGAAGGGCATGCGGAGGGCGACGTCGACCTTGAGTCCGAGGCCAGCGTGAGCAGGTTCTGTAACCTCGGCGGATCGTCCGCTTGGCGCACGACAACTGAGCGAAGTCCTCGTCGTCCTTCACTTCGGGCGCCTGCGTCCGAGGTCCAGATGCCGTGGCGTTGCTGATCGGCGGCTGACGCTCAGTCGCCCGACACGCCCTGACCATCGGACCGAAGGACGATTCAATGAACAAGCGAGATGACTACCCCCTCGGCGCGCCCTGCTGGGTCGACACGTTGCAGCCCAACCCGCGCGCCGCGCTGGACTTTTATGGCCCGTTGCTCGGGTGGAGCTTCGACGAGGCCGCCCCGATGCCGACCGGACTGGGGGGCGACTACTTCGCGGCGCGCTCGGCCGGTCGGTTGGTGGCCGGGATCGGCCAGGCGCCCGCGTCGTTCCCGGCGGTGTGGAGCACTTACATACGCGTCAAGGACATCGAGCAGGCGCTTGCGCGTGCTGAAGAGGCCGGAGGGGCGCGGCTCACCGGAGCGATGGACGCCGGCTCAGACGGGCGTCTGGCGGTGCTCACGGACGCCACCGGCGTGGCATTCTGCCTCTGGCAGGCTGGAGGGCGCATCGGCGCCGAGCTAGTCAACGAGCCGAGCACATGGGCGATGAGCGCGCTACACAGCACCAACGTCGAGCGAGCGCGGGCGTTCTACGGCGCCATGTTCGACTGGGAGCTCGAGCCGGTGCCCGGCGCTCCGTTCGCGCTGTGGCGCCTCGCGGACCAGGTCGTAGCCGTAGTCACCGACATCGACGGAGTCACGGTCCCGCCGCACTGGAGCGTCAACTTCGCTGTTCGTGACGCGGACGCGATCGCCGAGCGCGCCGCCGTCTTGGGCGGCACCGTCGTAATGGCGCCGATCGACACGCCAGGGTTTCGCAGCGCGGTCATTGCAGACCCGCAGGGCGGCGTCATCTCGGTGAGCGCGCCAGCACGTTGATGAACACCAGCGACGGCGCCAGGGAGCTCTGGCCGGGCTTGACCGGGCTGATCGGGTTGGCGACGAGCAGCGTCAGGCCCAGGCTGGTGTCTGGCTGCGGCGACGGCGACCGCGCAGCAGAGCGACACCGACAAGGAGTCCCCAGATCAGAAACCAGGGGTCCCAGAGGTAGGCGTGCCACGCCAGCGCGCGGTGATCGGCGGTCGCGGACGCGTGGATGACACCGGCCTGGAGCAGCAGCCCGGACGCCGTCAGCACCAAGCCGTAGAGGGTCAAGATCGCCGCCTCGATCCAGGCCAGCGCCCAGAGGTTGCGATTCCACCCCGGGCTGCCTAGCCGGCGGAGGGCGAGCAACGGCAGCACGGCGGCGACCAGCTTCAGGACCGCGGCAGCCCACACCGCGAGGATCACACCGGCGTTGCCCGCGAGCGCCGCCTTGGCAATCGAGCCACCAACGGTGTCCGCGAGCCAGGTGCCCCCCAATCCCCAGTAGACGCTGACCGCGGCGAAGAGCAAGCCGACAACAAATGCTGCCTGCGCGAGCCTGAGCCCGGTCGACGGTTGCTTGAGGCGTCGCGACATGCCCCATACGTTAGCGTATGGCGAGTGCCGCTATCAAAGACCGACTGGACCGAGGCCGCGCTCCTGGCGCTCGCCCGCGACGGCCTCGCGGGCGTAGCCGTCGAGCCGCTGGCGCGCCGTCTGGGCGCGACCAAGGGCAGCTTCTACTGGCACTTCGCCGACCGGGCGGCGCTGATCGCCGCCACGCTCGAGCTCTACGAACAGCGCGAGACCACCGAGGTGATCGACCGCATCCAAGCCATCCCCGACCCGCGAGAGCGCCTGACCGCGATCGCGTCCGACGCCTACGCCGGCGCTGCCACACCCAACGCCCACGCCGGGGTGCTCGCGGCCGCCGCCGACCCCCGCGTCGCGCCGGTCCTCACGCGCATCACCCGCACCCGGTTGGCATACATAGAATGGCTCTACACCGACCTCGGCCTAGCGCCAGACCTGGCCACCCGCCAGGCCCGCCTTGCGTACGCGCTCTACCTCGGGATCAGCCAGCTACGACGCGCCGATCCCGACCACGAGCCAACCGGCACAGCGCTCAACGCCTACCTCGACCTGGCGGTTGACGTGATGATGCCGCCTGATCGTGGGCGCAGGACGCATCAGTAGGACGACCGCAGATCCAGCCTGTTGCTCGGATACACCTGGTGGTCGGGTGATGATTGCCGGGTCAGTCCTCGAGCTGATCATGTTC
>JALYZL010000448.1 GCA_030948875.1 Actinomycetota bacterium | reverse complement strand
GCTTACCACCGCGCCGGCTGCCACGAACGCTTCCTCGCCGACCTCGACGCCGGGCACGAGCACGGCGGCGCCGCCGATCCGGCACGCGCGCCGGAGCACTGCTCCGCGCAGGGGCTCCCGGTCGTCGTGGCGTCCCATGGTGTTGTCGTTGGTCGTCACCACGCCGGGGCCGAGGAACACGTCGTCCTCAACCACCGTGAGCGCCGTCACGTACACGTCCGTCTGGATACTCACACGCGCCCCCACCTGGGCCCCGAACTCGATCGCCGAGCCGCGACCCACCACCGTGCCGTCGCCGATCGTGGCCCGCTCGCGGACCTGGCACTGGTCACCGAGGATGGCTCCGGCGCCCACCCGCGCGCCGGCGTAGACGACGGCGCCGCAGCAGATCGTCGCGCCGCGCCCGACCACGAGCGCGCCCGGGGTATCGGCGCCGGCCGAGGAGCCCGGTCGCAGGCGCGGCCGCTTTCCCAGCACGGCACCGTCCTCGATGACCGCGTCCGCTCCCACCTCGGTGCCCGCGTGGATCACCGCATGGGCACCGATCTCCACGCCCGCCCCAACCACCACGCCGTCATGGATGACCGTGTGCGCGCCGATCCGCGCGCCGCCGCCAACGCTCGCGCGCTCGTGGATCACGGCTCCGGGGCCCACCACTGCGCTTTCCTCGACGCGCGCGCCGGGGGCCACCGTCGCCGTCGGCGCAATCACCGCGCCCCGGGCTCCGGCGCATCGAGCAGCGACTGGATCCGGTCGCAGAGCGCCTGGGCGGCGGCCAGCGTTCGCGGACCCGCGGACTCGAACACCTTCTCGTCGACGGCGGCGACGGGCTGCACCTCGCGCGTGGTCGAGGCGAGGAACGCCTCGTCCGCGCCTTGCAGATCGTCGAGGGTGCACACCCGCTCGCCCGCCCCCGTCAACTCGATCACGTACGCCCTGGTGATCGAGGCGAGGATGTGGTCCTCGAGCGGCGGCGTCAGGAGCTCGTCGCCCGCCACCCAGAAGATCGAGCTCGTCGGAGCCTCGAGCACGCGCCCATGGGGCGTAACGAGCAACGCCTCGTCGAAGCCGCGCTCCCGGGCGAGCCGGCTCGCGAGCATGTTGGCGGCGTAGGAGAGGGACTTGACGCCGTCGAGGATCCTCGTGGGTGCGTAGGTGATCGAGGCGAGGCGGACCCGCTCGGGTGTCGGGGCGAGCGGCTCTGTGAGCATCAGCCGGCGCCCGCCGCGCGTGAGGACCACGCGCAAGGTTGCGTGATCGGGCCCCGCGCCGGCGTGGGCGAGCAGGCGGTTGGCCTCGGCGCGGATCGCCTCGAGGTTGAGGGGAAGCCGCAGGTTCGCCGCCGAGCGCTCGAGCCGCCACAGGTGCTCGTCGAAGGCGAAGGGCCTCCCGTCGTAGACCCGGATCACCTCGAAGACTCCGTCGCCGCGGATCAGGCCATCGTCGGTGGCGGGAATCGTCGCTTCCCCGGCCGGCATGATCTCGCCGTCGAGCGAGGCGAGCGATCGATCGCCGGTCAGTGACACGCGTGGAGCCTACGACACCGGCGGATCCGGGCGTCGGGCCGCGGGGCGCGGCGGGTGAACCCCGGTGCGGCCACGTGACACCCGCGGTCCTCGTCTGTCCGGCGCGACTCCACGTAACGGTGGAGCCGTCGGCTGACAGGCGGAGCGAGTGGGGTGCGATGTCCGGGCTCACGTCGAGCTTAGTGTGCTTGCCGCTGTATGAGACCCAGACCTCGTAGTGTGGGATGGGGGACGAGGCGGCCGGAGTTGGGTACCACGCGTCGGCCGACCCGATCCAGGCAAGCTCACCGTGGTGCCGGTGTCGCGGCGGCTCATGGTCTCCGAGCCGCGAACTCCGGCCGCGTCCACACTTCGGCGAGGCGCACGATGGTCGCCGCTGCGGCCGCCATGTCCTGCAACGAGGCCCACTCGCGCACGGAGTGGTACTCGTGACCGCCGGTGAAGATGTTCGGGGTGGGCAGACCGCGCGCCGAAAGCTTCGAGCCGTCGGTGCCGCCCCGGATCGCCGTGCGCAGGGGCTCGATGCCCTCGGCGCGGATCGCCGCTTCGGCGGCGTCCGTGATGTAGGGCATGGGCTCGATGAAGCTCCGCATGTTCGGATACTGGCGCGTGACCTCAATCTGGAGCTTGGCCCGCGGCTCGGTGGCCATCACCTCTTCGGCGGTCGCGCGCAGGAGCGCCAGGTGCTGCTCGAGCTTGTCGTCCTCGAAATCGCGCACGATCGCGCTGATGGTGGCGCGCGCCGGCGTCCCGCTCAGCTCGTAGGGATGGATGAAGCCCTCGCGTCCCGAGGTCGTCTCAGGCGCGAGTCGGTCGGCGGGAAGGGCGGCGACGATCCGGGCCGCCAAGCGCAGCGCGCTGACGAGCTTCCCCGTCGCCTGCCCCGGGTGGACGTCGACGCCGTCGACGGTGAGGATCGCCTGAGCCGCGGTGAAGCTCTCGTCCTGAAGCTCGCCGATGGTGGAGCCGTCGATCGTGTAAGCGCAGAGCGCGCCGAAGCGCTCGAGATCGAACAACGTTGCGCCCTCGCCGATTTCCTCGTCGGGTGTGAAGGCGAGGCGCAGCGTCGGTCGCGGCAGCTCGGGGTGGGCGGCCAGGTAGGTCACCGCGGTGGTGATCGCCGCCACGCCGACCTTGTCGTCGGCGCCGAGCAGGGTGTCGCCGCTCGCCGTCACGATGTCGTGCCCGGCCTTCGTCACGAGCTCGGGCATGGCGGCGGGGTCGAGCCGAGTGCCGCCCCGGGGGAGCTCGATTACGCCCCCGTCGTAAGCCTCGTGGACGATCGGCTCGACTCCGGTGCCGGGAGCATCGGGGCTCGTGTCGAGGTGGGCGATCAGGCCGATCACTGGCTGTTCGCCATGAGGGTCGGCATCGACGGTGGCGGGAAGCGTGGCCATCACGTAGCCGTTGGAGTCGACCGCCGCGTCGACGAGACCCGCCGCGCGTAGCTCGTCGGCGACCATGCGCCCAAGCTCGAGCTGGCCCGGCGAGCTCGGGCTCCGGGTGCGGTTCCGGCGCGCCTGAGTGTCGATGCGCACGTAGCGCTGGAAGCGCTCGAGTAGATCCTCCGCCAGGCTCTCGGCCAGCGGCGAAGTGAAGCTCGCCGTCGCGGTCACGGCGCTGCGGGAATCGAGGGCCGCTCGGGTTCGACGCACCAGGCGACCACCGGGCCCTCGACGGTAACCGAGGCGGGACTTCCCACCTCATCGGGCACCTGGCGGGAGATGCGGGCGAGGATCACCGAGGGACCACCCTGAACGCAGTCAGGCCTGACCCTGATCACCGAGTCGCAGCCGTGGTATTCGCGCTCGAGCACGCGCCCGGGAGCTGCCGGCGACGAGCACCATGCCAAGACGGATGCGTCGGCTGGTTGCCCCCGGCTGGGGCGGACACCGCTCCTGAAGCATTCGGTGCTCACGCTACCACGAATTAGGGTTCCCTAATGCCATCGTCGTTGCCGATGAGGCCAGCGCATGGACGCGGCCACCCGGGGTATCATGCCCGCAGATCGGAGGTTCGCCGTGAGTGTCCTGGCCTGGCTGGTCGTGATCCTGGTGGTGGTCGCCCTCGTCCTCGCGCTCGGCGTCTTCGTTCAGCGCCGTCGGCGGACGGGCGGCGTGATCGCCACTCGGAAGAGGAAGAAATGAGGTTGCTCGTCACCGGGTCGGCCATCCGGGGCCTGCCCGTTGTCACGATCGCCGGCGGCGAGGACGTGGCCGAGGTCCGCGACGTGATCTACAACCCCGAGGCCGGGCGGTTAATCGGCGTCACGCTCAACAAGCGCGGCTTTCTTGCCGGCCGGCGTCGCGAGGTGCTCCCGGCCGAGAACATCCATGCGATCGGCCGCGACGCGGTGATGGTCGACGACGAGGACAAGCTCGTCCTGCCCCAGGACGCGCCCGACGAGGTCGGCGCGCCGCCGTCCGGCCGCGACGTGACCGGCAACGAGATCCTCACCGAGCACGGCAAGACCCTCGGCAAGGTCAAGGACGTCGTCGTGCTCGTGGGCAGCGACGGCGAGGTCGTCGGCTACGAGATCGAGCCGGCAGCCGGGGGAACCGGATACATCCCGCTCCCGAGCCAGCTGGCCATCTCGGGGAGCGCCCTGGTCGTTCCCGATCCCACCGAGGACTACGTCGAGGCCGACTTGGTGGGGCTCGGCGCCGCCGTTGATGAGTTCCGTTCCCGACTGGGCATGAAATGAGCGAGCGCTTCGCCGCCGCCGTCGGGCGCAAGGTGGTCAGCCGCGCGAGCGCCGAGGAACTCGGCAGCCTGAGCCACATCGTCGTCGACGTGGGTAAGCGCAGAGTGAGCTCGTTGATCATGGGCAAGGGCCGCAAGGCCGCCCTGGTCGACTGGGACCAGGTCAGTGGCTTCGGCCCCGACGCGGTGATGATCGCCGACGCGCGCGCCGTGCATGAGCCGCGCGACGAGCGCGAACGTGCCGCCGCCGACGGGAAGCTCGAGCTCGTCGGCCGGCTCGTCCTCAGCGACATGGGCGAGGCACTCGGGGAATCGAGCGATGTCGTGTTCGATCCGGCCAGCGGCACGGTCGAGACCCTGGTGATCGGCGAGCGCGAGGTCCCCGCTACGTCGATCCTGGGCGCGGGCTCCTACGCGGTGGTCGTGAAAGCGCCTGAGGAGTGAGGAACTCGGCGAGCGCATCTCCCTGACGGCGGCGGAGTTCGAACGCCTGGCGGCGGCGTTCTTTCGAAGAGCCCGAACGGACGTTCCTAGGAGTTGCCGGCGTTGGCGCCAAGGGCATTGAGCCATGCGCGTATCGACTTCCCCGCGGATGTCACCTGTCCCTCCTCGTAGCCCGTCGTGGCCACCGCGAGCGTCACCCCGTTGGGGGTCGACCAGCCGTACTCGATGCCGGTGCCATGCGCTGCGTAGCGAGCGATGGCCTGACCCTGTGACAGGATGGTGCCGGGCGGCGCGATGTTGGTGATCTCCTCGGCGACGTACTGCACCTTGCCGGCGTCGGGTCCGTTCAGCAGCTCGAAGTACGCGAGCGGCTGACCGGCGTACCAGTTCGGGATGACCGCGAGGATCTTCACCGGGCAGGGCGCGAGGATGGGCGCGCCGACCGGCATGTTCGCGTCCACGCCCTGGTCGGTGCGCTCCCACAGCGTGACGTACTGAAGCGGGTCGATGTACCGCGCGTTGGTCACCCGCTCGGCGACGATCTCCAGCTTCAGCTGACGCCTGACCTGGGCCAGGGGCGTCGCGTGCGAATTCGGGTCACCGTACGGATTCGCGGAAGTCGGGGTCGGCTGCACGCCCGCGATCGGCTCGATCACCTGGGGGCGGGCGTTGGTGATCGCGCCACCCAGCGAGGCGCCAGCCGGGCTGCCCGCCGCGCCGCACCCGGCGAGGCTCAGCGCGAAACTCAGGAGCACGCCGCCGGCCAGCGCGACGCGGGCCCGCGCGCTG
>JALYZL010000446.1 GCA_030948875.1 Actinomycetota bacterium | reverse complement strand
CGCCGGGCCTGCCTGCGCCGTTACGGCCGCCGGCCAGGGCGCGTGACGAGCCTCACCGCGCGGGCGGTCTCGGCGACCGAGGTGATGCTCTCATTCTCCGCCCCGGGCACCGACGGCACCAACCCGCCGGGTGCGAAGGCCTACCTCGTCACGGAGTCGCGGCGGCAGATTCGGACGACGGCGGCGTTTCTGCACGCGCCCGCGCTGTGCGATCGCGCCTGCCGGTTCGACGTGAGCTCAGTCGGCACGACGATCACGCTGGCCGTCACCCACCTGCGTCCCAGGACGACCTACCACTACGGGGTCGCCGCGTTCGACAACGTCTCGCACGAGCTCGGTCCCCGCTCGGCGACCGTCTCGGTGAAGACGCTCTGACCCCGGGGAGGGTCAACCGGTGGCAGGGACGACCGCAGCGTCCTCGAGGGTGATCTGAGGGAGCGGCCGTCCAGGCGGGCGCGCAAATGGCCGCGAGCGCCGCGGCGGAGACGGAGGTGAGCGCGAGCTCGAGGTCGGCGATGTCGAAGCGGCCCTTCTCGATCCCGCGTTGCAGGGTGCTGAAGACGCTGCTTGAGATGAAGAGCCGTGGCGAGCTCGTGAACGTTGACGGCTCGCACTGGGTGCGTGTCTGCTACACCGACCCGCCGTTCGCCAGCCGCCAGGAGTTCAAGGGTCGCCGCGGCGCGAGGGCCTACCGCGACAAGGTCGCGGGCGCGGCGTTCGTCGAGTTCCTGCGCAAGCGGCTCATCTTCATCTACGAGCTCCTCGCCGACGACGGCGCGCTCTACCTGCACCTCGACACCCGCAAGGTTCACTACCTGAAGGTCGTTCTCGACGAGCTCTTCGGCGAGCACAACTTCCGCAGCGACAGCGTGTGAACGCGAACGAGCGCCCACAACGGCGCCTGCCGATGCGGCCCAGTGCACGACTCCGTGCTCGTCTACTCGAAGTCGGACCAGTACGTCTCGAACTGGGTGTTGCAGAACCTGCCGGAGACGACCGCAGACCCAGTGGTACAACAACATCGAGGAGGGCACGGGACCCCGCTACAATCGCGCCGACCTGACCGCGAAGGGCGAGCGCGGGGGATCTTCGGGCGAGCCGTGGCGTGGCATCGACCCGACCGCCGGGGGGCGCCACTCAGAAGCCGGGGCGCTCATCGAGCGGTTCCTCGTCGCGTCGTCGAACCCCGGGGACATCGTGCTTGGACTGCTTCAGCGGCTCCGGAGGTTTCAGTAGTAACCGCGCGCTTGCTACCGGGACCTGGCTCGGGCGGGACCGGCGGTCGAGGCGCGGCGGTGACCCCCTGGACCGCGGGTCCATAGCCGTGATCGGCGGGCCGCCGCAGACGACCGCTCCGTGGCCGAAGCCCCCGAGACCGCCGATCAGACGATGTGGTACAGCGTTCTCCACGCCGGCCTCGCCGGCTCGTTTCTGCGTCTGCCCTACGTGCCTCCCGACGCCGAGCTTCTGCGCGCGCGCGACGGGCGCGGCCATCCACGGAATACCGTGGGATTCGATGGCGGTCGGGCGCAGCGGCGCGAGCTACGGGCCCCGGGGGATCCGCGAGATCTCATCGCCCCAGTTCTTCTCCTACAACGCGACCTGGGACTTCGACCTCGTCGCGGCGCTCGCCCCCGTCGACTGCGGTGACGCTCAGATCATCCCCGGTGACCCGGAGCGGAGCTTCGAGATCGCCCAGGCCGCGCTCAGCCAGATCGTCGCGGCGGGCGCGGTTCCCGTCACCCTGGGCGGGGACCACTCAGTCACGATCCCCGCCGTCCGCGCCGTCGCCGAGCACGTCTCCGACGCTGGTCTCATCTTGATCGACACGCACCTCGACACCGCACTCGATGTGGGCGCGAGACTCTCTCCAACTGCTGCCCGATCACGCGCGCCATCGACGCCGGTTTTGCGCCCAAGCGCACCGTGCTCATCGGGATCTCGGGATGGATGAACCCGCGCGCGGAGCTCGCCTACTCTCGCGAGCACGGGATTACCGTGATCTGGCTTGAGGATATCTGGGCCGCCGGTGTGGCCGCCACCCTCGAGCGGGCGCTGGCGATCGCGGGCGGCGGCGAGGGGATCTACCTGACCGTCGACATCGATAGCCTCGACGCGGCCTACGCTCCGGGCACATCGGTCCCGACGCCCGGCGGCCTCACCGCGCGTGAGCTGCTCGAGCTCGTGCGGGGGATCGGTCGGGCGGGCCTTGTCGGCCTCGACGTCGTCGAGACCGCCCCGAGCCTCGAAGCGACAAGTGCCACCGCGGGCATCGCCATCCGGGTGGTCATGGACGGGCTCGCCGCGCACGCGGGCGCGCTCGGGCCCGCGTGAGCTCGGCGGCGCCGTGATCACTTCGCTGACTCCGATCCCGGCGCGGACGGGCTGGAGCGGGCGCATTAGCGCCGGGCAGTCGTTCCGGGTCATCGACGTGCAGGGC
Organism: Actinomycetota bacterium; assembly: GCA_030948875.1. Taxonomy (GTDB): domain Bacteria; phylum Actinomycetota; class Thermoleophilia; order Solirubrobacterales; family Solirubrobacteraceae; genus Palsa-465. Next base: position 13,823 of record JALYZL010000446.1, on the reverse strand, counting down.
GGCCAGTGCGCCGACCTGTGGGTGTTCTGCGCCGAGGATCCGGCCGAGCCCCTGAGCGCCCAGCATTCGCGGGTGCACATGGCCGCGATCTACCCGGCCGTCGGGTGGACGTTCTTCACCGCGCGGCGGCGCCCCATCCTGCGCTTCGTGGATGACACCTCGCCGGGCCGGCACGACTGCCTGGTCGCCGCGTGCGACAGCGCCCGCTACGAGCAGCTCGGCGCGGCGCCGGGCCACGCCTGGTGCGAGGAGAACCTGCGCGCCGAGGCGGGCAAGCAGGGGATTCCCATCACTTACGCGCCGCAGCCCATCAACGTGTTCGCCAACTTCCGCATAAACGTCTTCGACGGCGGCCGTCTCGAGCTCGAGGAGTGCGTGACGCGGCCGGGCGACGCCGCGACGTTCGAGCTCCTCATCGACGGCATCGTCGTGCTCTCGGCGCGCCCGCAGGACATCATCGCGTTCCAGCCGGGCGGGCCCACCGACATGGCCGTCGAGATCCTCGGGTAGGGTCGCGCCGATGATCGGAACCCGCCGCCCTGGCCGAACGGCGCCCGCTGCGCGGTGGCCGTCACCTTCGACGTCGACTCCGACAGCGTGTTGCATCTCACCCACCCGCGTGACGCGCACCGGCGCCTGAACGCGCAATCGTGGCTGCGATATGACCAGGTCGCGGTGCCGAGGATCGTCGCCATGTACCAGGAGCTCGGGCTGCGCCAGACCTTCTTCATGCCCGGGTGGTGCATCGAGCACTATCCGGAGATCGCGGCGTCGATCGTCGACGGCGGGCAGGAGCTCGCGATCCACGGCTACCTGCACGAGCTCTCGCACGAGCTCACCCCCGAGCTCGAGGAGAACCTGCTGGGGCGCATCATCGCCGCCGCCGAGCACGCGTCCGGTAAGCGCCCGCTCGGCTGGCGCGCACCCCTGTACAGCTTCTCGTCCTCCTCGCCCGAGCTCCTCGCGCGCGCGGGACTGCTGTACGACTCGAGCCTGATGGGCGACGACGTTCCCTACATGCTCGACTCACCCGGGGGCGAGCTCGTCGAGCTCCCGATCGACACCTCGGCCGACGACTGGGCGCAGTACGCCCACACCTACGACTTCGACTTCCTGCTCCCGATCCGCGCCCCCGACCGCGCGATCGAGGTCTTCCAGGCCGAGGTCGACGCCGCCCTCGAGTACGGCGGGATGTGGATCGGCGTCTTTCACCCCTTCGTCTCCGGGCGCCTCTCGCGCCTGGCCCGCGTGCGCACGCTGCTCGAGCAGCTCCTGGAGCGCGGCGACGTGTGGGTGACGAGCCTCGATGAGATCGCCGCGCACGTGGTCGAGCTCGAGCGCACGGGCGCCTGGGTCCCACGGCGTGAGCGCGTGCCGTATTACACCGAGCGCGTGGAGGAGCTGTCGGTGCTGGAGGGCGCGAGGCCGGTCGGCGACTCGACGTCCAGCGCAATGCGTGCCGCCGGCCAGATCAAGCAAGCGCGTCAGCAACGTGCCGACGACCTCCTCGACCACTTCGAAGGGCTCATGCGTAACTTTGCCCGCGCCGGCGCGACCGCCGCGTGCTGGGGCGGCGCGGGGCAGGTCCTCCCGAGCGTCGGCGCGCCTCTCCTCCGATAGCCTCACGTCTGAAATGACCGGGGAACGAGAGCTAAGTCAGCGGCAGACCGCGTGGGTTCGGGGCGCGACCAGCACCAAGCTGGGCACGGCGATCCTCACCAGTCAGCGACTGCTGTTCTTCGACACGAAGTTCATGGGCGGAGTCGCCGGTGGCGCGCTCGGGGTCGCACTTGCCGAAAGGCTGCAGAAGCGCCACGAGGACGGCGGCCCGCTGCTAGAGCTACCGCTGTCGACGCTAACCCGGATCGAACGGCAGAAGAAGCTGCTCAATAAGGACCGCATCGTCCTCGTCGCTGCCGACGATGAGAACGTGTTCACAGACGGTTGGAAGGACTGGAGCCAGCTCCTGCTAGACGTGTTACGCAGCGACCATGGCCGTGACGTCGTTGAGGACGGATCGGAGCGCGGGCGGATCGAGCCGCGCTGATCGCTTCGAGCTTTTCGTCGCGGCGGGACGCGCGTTTCCAGCCCCGAGCCGGAGCTGCCATGAGTGTCGCGCGTTCTACCCATACGCAACCGTGGCTGTCGGGCGAGGGGTCGGATGTTCTCGCCCGGCCGTGAGGAAGTGGGACCGGCGATCGCGTGCCGGACAGATCTCCCTTTGCCCGACCGCCACGGTGCATCTGGACAGTTTCGGCAGACCGGCGGCGGCCAGGTAGCGACGGTCACGTCACCGCATCGGGTTCCCGTTACCGGTCACGCGATCCTCGCATTGGGTCGGCCCTGGCCCGAGGTACCACCCGTCGGACGGTTGGGGCGTTGAGCCTCTACACCGAGCCGCGCTGGTTGTGGCTGCACGAGCGCGCGGGCAACGGTCGCCAGGACGCCAACCGCTCGCACGCGGAGCACAAGTGACCGGGCGCGCTCCGATCCGGGAGAAGTCACGCGCCTCCCTCAAGCTTCGCCTTCAGGTGCTCTTGGTTCTCGACGATCGACTTCCGGGCCTGCATCCGAGCGAGCGGTGCAAACAGCTTCCCGATCCCGTGCCCGACGAGATCGAACTGGATCGATACCCGCGCCTTCGAGCCGTCTCCGATGGGCTCGACGGTAACCGTACCCACCGGCCTGACGGGGCCGACGACGCCGCGGAACGAGGTCTTGCGCGGCGGATCATGCTCAGTGATCTCGTAACTGGCGTCGAGCTCGCGTCCGCCGATCCTTCGGATCTCCCGGACGCGCGTTCCGACCCCAACCGGTCCGTCGGTCTGGACCTTTGTGGTGACGATCTGACGCTGCCACTCCCCGTGGCGCTCCACTTGGTCGAGGTACTCGAACACATCTTCTGGTCGACGGTCAATCTCGATGTTGTGCGCGATCACATTCCCTCCTCGGTCGTGAGTCGATGAATCCTCGCCGTCGGACAGGGTCCCGTCAAGCGTTGCGAGATCCAGCACTCCATGGTGCTTCTTGCCGAGACGACGCACGCGGAGAAGGGACGGCGCGTCGTGCGCTGGGCACCACGGGTGCGCTCCGCGAGTCCCGCGCACAGGAGCCGCGGTCGCTTCCGTCGAGACCACGCGATTGCGCGAGGGAATAGCGCACGGCGTCGCGAAGCAAGCTCGTCCCGCGCTGGGAGTTGAGGGCAAGAGGCGGCCGGACTGTTCGCGCCCAGGCTGATCGGACCATGACGCGGTAGAGTCGGCCCGCAGCTCTTGGCAAGCGACCGCGCAAGCCGCGCGAAAAGGATCGGGGATCGAATGGCACTTGGGTTCTACTTCACCCCCAGCGGTTTCACCCAGGACAAGTACGACGAAGCGCTTAGCAAGCTTGAGGCTGCGGGCGCGGGCGCGCCCGAAGGACGCTCCTACCACGTCGCCCTCGAGACAAACGGCGAGATCCAGGTTTTCGACGTATGGGAGTCGCAGGAGGCGTTCGACGCGTTCGGGGCGACCCTCGTTCCGATAATGACCGAGCTTGGCGCCGATCCGGGCGAGCCGATGGTGGCCCGGGTGCACAACGTGATCAAGGGCTGAGCGGTCAGCCCCGAACGCGTCCCGGCAGAGAGGGATTTCTCGGCCGGGAAGGCGCCCTTAGCGTGTCGGCGCGCATCACGTCGCCGCAGGATCCGGCAGACATGTGAAACCTGACCAGACGTGTGCTCAGACGCGGCTCTGGGCCGGCGGCGAGCTTGTCGGTCCACGGCCACGAACGAGGCAGCCGCTCGCGCCAGATTCGACGACGAGGCTGTCGGCTCTGACGTGGTCGCAATGACGGCGAAGGGGCAGGGTTGTTGCCGCCGTTGTGCTGCTTCTGGTCGTCCGTTCCGACGTCTCACGGACTGTTGCTCGCACGCGAATCCGCAAGCGAGCCCGGGGAACCAGCGCATCTGGAAAGCGGCAGCGAGCGGAGCGTGCGTGCTCGCCGCTCACCGAACGAGAGCCGAGCGGTGTAGCCCTCGCTGGCCAACCCGCTGCGCGCACAGGGTGGAACTATGCGTACTACGATCACGCTGGCCGACGTCGCCGCCGCCGTCGAGAAACTCCGTCGCGAGCGCGGCGTGGAGATCAGCGAAGCAGTCAACGACCTGGTGCGCAGCGGCTTGACCGCCAACCACCCCGCGCGTCCATTCCGACAGAAAGCGCACGATCTCGGCGGCGGCATCGACGTCACCAACATCGGGTAGGCAATCGAAACGCTCGACGGGCCTACCACCCGCTGATGCTCCTCGACGCCAACCTGCTCCTCTACGCCGTTCACAAGCGCGCGACTCAGCACGAGGTTGCTGCCGCGTGGCTGACAGAGCAGCTCAACGGATCTCGCCGGGTCGGCCTTCCATGGCAGAGCCCCGGTGATCTCGGTGGCGGCCCGTGAGCGGATCGAGGGCGCGATCGAGGCCGCGGCCGCCGAGGGAGCGACGATCGCCATCGACGGGCGACGCGCGCACGGGGGGAGGGAGCGTTCGTGGGACCGACGATCCTCACCGGCGTCAGGCCCGAGATGGACATCGTCGGCCAGGAGGTGTTCGGCCCGGTGCTCGCGATCATCCACGCCGCCGATCTGACCCAGGCGATCGAGATCGTCAACGCGAGCCCCTACGGCAACGGGACCTCGATCTTCACCGAGTCGGGAGCGGCGGTGCGGCGCTACCGCCACGACGTCGAGGCCGGCATGGTCGGCGTCAGCATGCGCAGGAGAAGCTGTTCGGCGAGCATTAGGGGGGACAAGGGCTCGAGCTCAGCGCGAGGACGTTCACGCGCCGGCGATGCGCGAGAGTGCGATCAGCGAGAGCATCTCGAAGACGACGCCGGCGGCGAACAGAGCGGTGACCTGCGCCGGGTCGTATTGGGGGGCGACCTCGACGACGTCGTAGCCGATGAAGTTGATTCCGGTGAGCGCGCGCAGGTAGCCGAGGGCCTGAAAGCTCGTGGGACCGCCGATCTCGGGCGTCCCCGTGCCCGGACAGAAGGCGACGTCGACGAAGTCCACGTCAAAGGTCAGGAACGTCGGGCCGGCGCCCGTCCGGCGGCGCACCGTGTCGGCGAACTCGCTCGGCGAGAGCTTCGCGAGCTCGATCCAGGGGACGATCTCGACGCCGAGCTCGCGCGGGAAGTCCTCGTCGGCCTCGGCGTAGAGCGACCCGTGCATCCCCGCCTGGATGACCCGCCCCGGGTCGAGGATGCCCTCCTCGAGGGCGCGCCGGAACATCGTGCCGTGGGACAGCGGCTTGCCGAAGTACGCGCTCCACAAGTCGGTGTGCGAGTCGAGGTGGACGAGGCCGAGGGGCCCGTGGACCTTCGCCAGCGCGCGCAGCTCGGCCAGCGTGACGCTGTGGTCGCCACCCACGCCCACGCCGACCACGCCGTGCTCGGGGAGGGTGGAGACGAAGCGCTCGATCCGGGCCAGGGTCTCCTCGACGTATCCGGGCACGGTCGGCGCGTCGCCGTAGTCGATGGTGGACAGGGCGCCGAACACCTGGACCTTGAGGACGGGGTTGTAGGTGCGGAGCATGGCGCTCATCGAGCGGACCGCCTCGGGCCCGAAGCGCGCGCCCGAGCGGAAGGATGTCGAACCGTCCCACGGCATCCCGTAAATGGCCGCGTGCACGCCGTCGAGGTCGGTCGTGTGCGGGAGCCGGGCGAACGTCCTCGGCCCGGTGAACCTCGGGGCCTGGGTGGCGTCGGGCGGCTCGCGCATCACGATCGGCGCCGATCCTAGCCCACGGCGCCGCGCACGAGTCCGCGTCGCAGTACACGCGGGTCACGTCGGGCTCGCGGTTCGCGTCATGGCCGTGAGATTGCCATCATGTGCCGATGTACCTGACGCCGTCCGATCAGGACAAGCTCCTGCTCAGCGTGGCCGGGATGGTGGCCAGCGACAGGCGCTCGCGGGGGGTCAAGCTCAATTACCCCGAGTCGGTGGCGATCCTCTCGTGCTGGGTGATCGAGCGGGCGCGGGAGGGGGCGAGCGTCGAGCAGCTCATACGCGACGGGCGCGACGTGCTCACGCGCGGGGAGCTCATGGAGGGCGTCCCCGAGATGCTCGACGAGGTACAGGTAGAGGCGACGTTCCCCGACGGTCGCAAGCTCGTGACCATCCACGACCCGGTCCGTTGATACCGGGCGAGCTCGCTCTCGGCGCAGACCCAGTCGATCTCGTCCCTGGGCGCGAGCGGCGGGCGATCGCCGTGGTCAACGGCGGCGACCGGCCGATCCAGGTCGGCTCGCACTTTCACTTCGCCGACGTCAACGATGGCCTCGAGTTCGATCGGGGCGCCGCCACCGGGTTCCGGCTCGACATCGCCGCCGGCACCTCGGTCCGCTTCGAGCCCGGGATCGAACGCGAGGTCGGCCTCGTCGCCCTCGGCGGGTCGCGGCTCGTGGCGGGACTGCAGCTTCGCGAGGGGGCCGGCTCGTGAGCTCGGTCGACCGCGAGCGCTACGCCCAGCTCTACGGCCCGACCAAGGGCGACCGGGTCCGCCTCGCGGACACGAACTTGTGGCTCGAGGTCGAGGAGGACCGCTGCGCCGGAGGGGACGAGGCGGTGTTCGGAGGCGGCAAAACGATTCGCGAGTCGATGCTCCAGGGGACGACAACGCACGCCGAGGGCGCGCCCGAGCTCGTGATCACCAACGTAGTCGTGCTCGACCACTGGGGGGTGGTCAAGGCCGACGTCGGCATTCGCGACGGCCGCATCGTCGCGCTCGGGAAGGCCGGGAACCCCGACATCATGGACGGCGTCGATCCGGCGCTGTGCATCGGCCCGACCACCGACGTGATCGCCGGCGAGGGGCGGATCCTCACCGCCGGGGGAATCGACTGCCACGTTCACCTGATCACCCCGACGATCGTCACCGAGGCCCTGGCCAGCGGGATCACCACGCTGATCGGCGGCGGCACCGGGCCGAGCGAGGGAAGTCGGGCGACAACGTGCACCCCGAGCCCCGGGGCACTCGCGATGATGCACCGCGCCCTCGACGGGCACCCGGTCAACGTCCTCCTCCTCGGTAAGGGGAACACGGTGAGCGCCGGGGGCCTCGCCGAGCAGGTCATGGCCGGCGCGGGCGGCCTGAAGCTCCACGAGGACTGGGGCTCGACGCCGGCCGCGATCGACGCCTGCCTGCGTGCGGCGGAGCGCTTCGGCGTGCAGGTGGCGATCCACACCGACACGCTCAACGAGGCCGGCTACCTCGAGTCGACGGTGGCGGCGATCGCGGGGCGGAGCATCCACACCTACCACACCGAGGGGGCCGGGGGCGGCCACGCGCCCGACATCATCGCCATCGCCGCCCATCCCAACGTGCTGCCCTCGTCCACCAACCCGACGCGCCCCCACACCGTCAACACGCTGGCCGAGCATCTCGACATGCTGATCGTCTGCCATCACCTCAATCCGCGCTCGCAGGAGGATCTCGCCTTCGCGGAGAGCCGGATCCGCGCGACGACGATCGCCGCCGAGGATCTCCTCCACGACATCGGCGCGATCTCGATCATCGGCTCGGACTCGCAGGCCATGGGGCGGGTGGGGGAGACGATCATCCGGACGTGGCAGACCGCCCACGCGGCCAAGGCGCGCTGGGGGACCCTGTCCGGCGACGGGTCCGCCGACAATCGCCGCCTCCGCCGCTACGTCGCCAAGTACACGATCTGTCCCGCCGTGGCCCACGGCCTCGACGCCCACATCGGCTCGGTCGAGCCCGGGAAGCTCGCCGACCTCGTGCTCTGGGATCCCGCCTTCTTCGGCGTGCGCCCCTGCCTCGTGCTCAAGGCGGGAGCGATCGCGTGGGCGCCGATCGGCGACGCCAACGCCTCGATCCCCACTCCGCAGCCGATCCTCGGCCGGCCCATGTTCGCCGCCGCGCCCGCCGCCGCGGCGAGCCTGTCGCTCACCTTCGTCTCGCCCGATGCTCTCGCGGGTGACCTCGAGGAGCGGCTCGGGCTCGGGCGCTCGCTCGTCGCCGTCGCGGACACCCGCGCGGTCGGCAAGCGCGACCTGCCGAACAACGACACCCTCCCCGAGATCGCAGTCGACCCGGAGACTTTCGTGGTGACCGTCGACGGCGAAGAGATCGAACCGGCGCCGGCGAGCGAGTTGCCCCTCGCCCAGCGCTACTCGCTGTTCTGATGGGCGGCGTGCTCGAGCTCGTGCTCGCCGACGCCCGCACTCCGAGCGGGGGGCATGCCCACTCGGGCGGCCTCGAGGCGGCGATCGACGCGGGGCTGAGCGCTGATGAGGTCCCCGGCTTCATCCGGGCGCGGCTGCGCACCGTGGGCCGCTGCGAGGCGGCGCTGGCCTTTCGCGCGGCTTTGTCCAGCACCCTCGACGAGCTGCTCGCACTCGACCTGGAGGCGGCCGCGAGGATGCCCGCCGAACCACTGCGGCGCGCCTCGCGCCAGCTCGGCCGCGGGCTGCTGCGCACCGCGTCGACGTGGTGGCCCGAGGACGAGCTGCTGACCGGCTACCGCGCGGCGAGCGAAGTGACTCCGCGGCCCGTGGCCCTCGGGGCGATCGCCCGGGCGGGCGGGCTGTCACCGTCCGAGGCGGCGCGCCTCAGTCTCTACGACGACGCTGCCACCGTCGCCGCCGCGGCGGTGAAGCTCCTGCCCCTGGACGCCGCGGTGGCGAGCGGGTGGCTCGTGGAGCTGGCCGATGAGGTCGATGCGCTGGCGTTTGCCGGGGCGTCTGCGGAGCTCGAGGCCGCGTGGGGCGGGTGGGCTCCGAGTACTTCGACGCCGCTGCTCGATCGCCGCGCGCTGACGCACGCCCGGGGGGAGAGGAGGCTCTTTGCCAGCTGAACGAGCGATGGTGGGCCGGGCGCTGCGGATCGGCGTCGGCGGCCCGGTCGGCACGGGCAAGAGCTCGCTGATCGCGACCCTGTGTCGCGAGCTCGTGAGCGAGCTCGAGCTCGGCGTCGTCACCAACGACATCTACACCGACGAGGACGCTCGCTTCCTGCGCTCGGAGGGCGTGCTGCCGGTGGCCCGGATCGAGGCGGTACAGACCGGATGCTGCCCGCACACGGCGATCCGCGACGACATCAGCGCTAACCTCGATGCCGTCGACGAGCTCGAGCGCACGCAGGGTCCGCTCGATGTCGTGTTCGTCGAGAGCGGCGGAGACAACCTGACGGCCGCCTTCAGCCCGGCGCTCGCCGACACCCAGATCTTCATCCTCGACTGCGCGGGCGGGGACGACGTCCCCCGCAAGGGAGGGCCCGGTGTCGCCCGCTCGGACCTGCTCGTGATCAACAAGGTCGACCTCGCGCCGTACGTGGGGGCGAGCGTCGAGGGCATGGTCGCCGACGCGAGGGCGCAGCGGGGGCCGCGGCCGGTGATCGCCCTCAGCCTGCGCGACCAGGTACTCGTCGCGCCGCTCGTGAACTGGGTCCGGGCGCAGCTCGCGAGCTGGCGCGCGGGATCGCTGCGGAGCACCGACCCGGGCCCGCCGGCGCCCCACGCCCACCACGAGCACGTGGTGTGAGGAGCCGCGTCAGGATCGCGGCGGCGGCGGGAGACTCGGGCACCGTGCTCGAGGAGCTGGCCGGCACCGAGCCCTGGCGCCCGCGGCTCCTCGCGCGCAGCGGGGCCAGCGCCCGCGTCGCGCTCGTTCAGACCCGGGCCTCGATCCTCCGGGGCGACGCCGTCGAGCTGTCGATCAGCGTCGGTGACGGAGCGGTGCTCGAGCTCGTCGAGATCGGCGCGACGCTCACCCACCACGCGCGCGGGGGAGCACGAGCTCAGATACTGGTCGACGTCGGGGTGGGCGACGGCGGTCGCCTCACGTGGCTTGGCGCCCCCGTGATCGTCGCGCGCGGTGCCGACGTGCGGCGCACGATGTTCGTCGAGCTCGCGGGCTGTGGCCGCATGCTCCTCGGCGAGAGCGTCGTGCTCGGCCGCGCTCACGAGCCCTACGGGGCGCTCAGCTCCCGCACGCGGATCGTATGCGGTGGGCGCCCGACGATCGACGAGACGCTCGAGACGGGCGACGCAGACACCCTGTGCTCGCCCGTGGTCGCGGGGGAGGCCGGGGTGATCGCGGCGCTCACGCTGGCGGGGGTGCGCGACGACGCTCCCCCGGCGGGAGCGATGCAGGCCTACGGGCCCGCCACGTTGTGGCGCGCTGCGGGTGGCGCCGTCGAAGTGGCGCGCTCCTCGGCGCGGGTGGCGGAGAGGTGGCGGGGGGTGGTGGGCGAGCCGGAGGGCCAGGAGCACCAGGCGCGCCGCGAGCTCACGCCACGCGCTTGAAGTTCCGCTCGACTCCGGCACGAGCGCGGGACTTGAGCCAGCGCGTGGCGCGCTCACCGTCAAGGGGGCGGCAGATCGCGTAACCCTGCGCGGCGTCACATCCGAGCAACTCCAGATCGGGCAGGAGCGAGGCGTCCTCGACCCCCTCGGCGATCGCGCGCAGGCGCAGGTGATGAGCGAGATCGATCGTCGATGCGACGATGATCGTCTCGCTCGATCCGTCGGCCATGCGGCTGACAAAGGACTGGTCGATCTTCACCACGGAGACGGGGAGATCTGCCAGGTAGGCCAGCGAGGAATATCCCGTACCGAAGTCGTCGATCGAGATCTCGACTCCGCAGTCAGCGAGCTTCTGCAGCACCGAGCGCGCGATCACGGGATCCGCCATCAGGGTGCCCTCGGTGACCTCGAGCTTGAGACTGCTCGGGGGAAGGGCCGCCTCCTCGAGCGCGCGCAGGACCCGCTCGGTGAAGTCGTCCTCCACCAGCACCTGAGCGGAGATGTTCACCGCCACGCCGATGTCGAACCCCAGGTCTCGCCACTCTGCCACCTGGGCCAGAGAGAGCTCGATCACCTTGTGGGTAAGGGGCTTGATGAGATTGGTGTGCTCGGACATCTCGACGAACGAAGTCGGCATCAACAGGCCGAGATGGGGGTGCTCCCAGCGCACCAGGGCTTCCACCGCGAGCACCTTCTCGGTGCGCAGATCGAGTATGGGCTGGTACCAGACGAGGATCTCCTCGCGCTCGAGCGCGGCACGGAGCTCTACGGTGAGGGCGAGCTTGGCCGGACTGTGGTGGTCATGGCGCTCGTCGTAGAGCGCGACTCCGGTGCGCTTCTCCTTGGCTCGGTACATGGCGACGTCCGCCTTCTGGAGGAGCATCTCGACGCCGTCGCCGTCCCCTGGGAAGAGGGCGACTCCGATGCTCGCCTGAGTGTCGACGACCATCTGCTCGAGTTCGAACGGCTCTCGCAGCGAATCCGCGAGTCGCTGCGCCGCCAGCAGCGATTTCCCTCGGGTCGTGCCGGTGCAGAGGACGGCGAACTCGTCGCCCCCTAGTCGAGCGAGGAGGTCGTCACCGTCGAGCTCGCCGCGGAAGCGCTCCACCACCTGCTGGAGGAGCAGGTCGCCGTAGCGGTGGCCGAGCGTGTCGTTGACGTCCTTGAACCGGTCGAGGTCGATCAACATCACGCACGACTGCCGGCGCTCGTTCTGGATCGCCTGCACCACGGCGTGGTGGAACGCCGTGCGGTTAGGTAGTCCGGTGAGCGAATCGTGCCGCGCCTCGTGGGCGCTGCGCGCGCTCTTCGACGTCGTGTGGTAGATCGCCGCCACCGGAGCCAGGCACAGCGGGATGAGGACGACCGAGTAGGCCGTCGCCGCGATCACGATCGGCGCGAGCAGGAGCATGACCGCGCTGGTGATGGCGACGAACTCCGCGTCGTGGCGGAAGTAGCGCACGATGGGAACTTCCTGGTAGAGCGACACGGCGACCCCGACGAGCGCGATATTCACGAGGAAGAAGGCCCCCAGGCCGAGCAACATGCCCGGTAGATCCGAGCTCGCGAAGGGATGCGAAGAGCCGAGATGCGGTGCCACCGACAGCGCGCGCATGGTCAGCAGCGCCGCTGCCATCGAGAGCGCGTACTGGCCGAGGTTGAAGCGCACGCGCCACCACGGCTTGCCCGCGGACAGATCCTGGACGACCGAAGCCACGCTCTGGGCGATCAGCGCCGGCGCGAGCCCGCCGGCCAGGAGCACGGCCATGGCGAACGGCGTCGAGAGGGTGATCTGCTCGTCATTGCCGCGGCGAGGGATTTTCACCGGGAGCATCTCGCCGAGGAGCACGCCCACCGAGAGCACGGCGAACCTCAGCGGCTGATCGTGGATGTACTTCAGGGTCGTCGTTCCCGACAGGAGCGCGACCACGCCGCAGGCGGCCAGGAAGACCGCGGCGCAGTAGAGACGGACGCGCGAGCGTTCTCCGGGCGCGAGTGCGAGCCGCCGGCGGGCGCGCACCGTCATCGCTCTAAAGACACGCGCCCGCACACTTCTAGAACTTGTGGGCCCCGCCGGACGCGGCCACGGCCGCTGCAATCGTGGTCAGGGCAGCGCACAACCGGTACACGTCGAACTTCTTCACTTCCACCTCCGTGCGGTAGAGGAGGGGCCCCGAGGTGGGCGCCCCGTGGCCGAGTTATCGGCAGCGGCTTGGCGAACTTTAGGTGTTGATGGGCAACCTGGACGAACGACGTACAGGTTTCAGGGGGTGGCCAGACATCTGTTGGTTTGGCTGCCTTGGACGCGTCACGGGCTCGCGGGGTTGCGGCGGGCGATGTCGGCGACCATCTTTCCCTCGAGCGGGAGCGCCTGCCCGTTCGCGGGGCCGTCCACGAACAGCGCGAAGGCGATTACCTGGTGCCCGGCGGCGTGGCAGTAACCGGCGAGGTTGGAGACGTTGTCGAGCGTGCCTGTCTTGGCTATGCAACGGCCCTGCGCCGGGGTCCCGGTGGCGATGGTGGCCACCGTCCCGTCGACCCCGATGGTTGGGAGCGAATCCCAGAGCATGTTCCCCAGCGGGGTGCGCCACACGGTGCGCAGCAGGTCGACGACCTCGAGCGGCGAGGCGCGATCGTGGCGCGAGAGCCCGGAGCCGTCGACGATGCTCGGGTAGAGGTTGTAGGTCGAGTTGACGGTGCTCGCGATCACCTTCGCTCCGGCCGCGGTGGTGCCCGCGCCGCCAAAGCGCGCCCCCAGCTGCTTAGTCAGCGTCTCGGCGAACAGGTCGTCGGAGGGGACGTTCATGAGCCGTAGCAGCGTCCACAGCGGCGGCGAGGAGACGCTGGCCAGGAGACGTGCACGGGCCGGGGCGATCCCGGTACGCGTTGCCGCCAGCGCCCACACATGATCGGCACGGAGAGCGAGGGCGAGCGCGTGGGCCGCGTAGGCGCCGGGCGTGAGCTTGCCGCTGAGGCCGTGGTCGTAGGTAAGGGCACTGAGCTCACCCCCGATGTCGCCGAGGTCGGGAGCGAAGCCGCTCGACGGGACGCCGGGCTTGGAATCGAACAGCGAGGCGTCGCCGATCACCTGGCCGGTGACGCGCCGGATGCCGTCCTGCATGAGCCCGTTCACGAGCTGTGAGACGGTGGGGCCGTACCCCTGCTCGTAGAGGCGATTGAAGCCGGACGATCCGAACGTCGGGTCGCCGCCCCCGCGGAGATACAGATCGCCGTGCCAGACACCGCCCGCGCCGAGCCACCCGCGGCCGAGGACGGTTGTGCGGAAGCGCACCCGCGGCCCCATCTGGTAAAGCGCGGCCATCGACGTGAACAGCTTCTCGACCGACGCCGGGGGCCGTTTTGCGCTGGCGCGCAAGGAGAACACCGGGGCGCCGGTCGTCAAGTCGTAGACGTAGGCGCCCGAGTCGCTGCCAGCGAGTCCCATCTCGTGGGCGAGCTCGACCCGGAGCTGGCGCATTCCGCCGAGCGGCGGCGGTCCGGTGGCAGCGGTGGGGGTCGGGG
>JALYZL010000422.1 GCA_030948875.1 Actinomycetota bacterium | reverse complement strand
TCGGGGCGCGGCGCCAGCGGGCTGGCCGGCAGGCCGCCCGGCGGGTCGTCCTCGTTGTAGGCGCTCGGCGCCACGTCGTTGGGCGCGTCGGCGTGGAACAGCGCGGCCAGCAGCTCGATCTGCCCGCGGCCGACGCCCAGCTCCCCCATCCCGCCGCCGTACATCGGTCGCCGCTCCCGCGCGCAGCGCGCGTACACCTCGAACAGCGCACGCAGGCTGCCGATGCGCGACGGCTTGACGTTCACCACGCGCGCCGGAAGCGGCGTCGCGCCGATGTCCTCGGCGCCGTGGATCGGCGCGTCGTATGAGATGCGCTCGACGTGATCGCCGAGCCGCCGCGCGGTCTCGGGCAGATCGTGCGGATCCTCCAGGTACGCGTCCGGGAACGCCGCGAGCACGCGGTCGTACAGCGCGCCCAGCGAACGCCCAGTTGCGATAGCGCCGGGCCGCCTCCCACTCCGGCGGCTTGGGCCACGGATCGAGCGTCGCGAGATGGTCGCAGAAGCCGGCAAGCGTCCACTCGCCCGCGAGCGGCAGCGTGGGCTGCGTCTCGTGCAGCGATGTGCCGTCCTCGATACACCCTTCGGGGTGGCTCGCGAGTCGACCAGTTCAAGTGCTGTGTCCGGGCCGGTGGCGGGGAATAGCCGCGTGCCCTGGCCGACGACCACGGGATAGGTGAGCAGGGTGATTTCGTCGACCAGGGGGTTGTCGAGGAGCCAGCGGACCAGGTGGCCGCTGCCGTGCACTGCAGCTCACCCGCCGGCTTGGCTTTCAGCTCGCCGATGGCCGCTGCGACGTCTCCGGAGAGGACGGTCGTATCCGCCCATTGCGGGTCGGTGAGCGTGGCCGATGCCAGGTACTTGGGCCGCGTGTTCAACGCCGCTGCGATGGCGTTGCCCGAATCTGCCATTACTCCCCAGTAGCCGGCAAAGATCTCGTAGGTCCGCCGGCCGAACAGGAACGTGTCGGCGCGCTGGTAGACCTCGGCGAGGAACGTCGCGGCCTCATCGTCGAAGAGCGGCCCGGGCGGGCGCTGCCATCCGCCGCGCTCGAATCCGCCGCTGCGGTCCTCATCCGGCCCGCCGAGTCCCTGCATCACGCCGTCGACGGAGACGTTCGTGATGGTCGTCAGTTTCATGGGTTCGTCCTTTCTCTCGTGGTGGTCTTTCCCGTCATGACCGCACCGTGCGATCGTAGGCATTTCCAGCAGATGCACGTTGCTTGTGATCGCGCCGCGTCGCTCGACCATTGAAGCTGCCGATCATGTGATTGCACTTAAGGAGGGTCGCATCGTCGAAGGGTCAGAGCGTGACTCCGTGATCGTCAGCGGAACGATCCGGGAAGGTCAGCGACCACAGGCTCCGTCGTGACCAAGCTGGTGCCCGTTCGCTGCAGCCTCGGGCGCTGTTAGCGTCTGGCGAAGATGCAGCTCAAGATTGCCACAGTCAACGTTGACGGTTTGCGCGTCGACTCATCCACTGGGCGGCACACATCCGCCGTGCAGGCCCGTGTGCTCGCCGAGCGTATCCGCGCGATCCGCGCCGACATCGTGACCTTGCAGGGACTCGATGGGGCAAGCACGCTCGAACAGTTCCGAGCGGATGACGGTGGCCTCGCCGAAGCGTATCCATTTGGCGCTGCATTTCCGAGCAACGGAGATGGCAGCGCGCCGGGTGCGCTCGGAATCCTGTCCCGCCTTCCACTGGGGCCTATCACAACATGGCAACACGCGCGCTCGACAGATGACAGCGCGGTCCCCCTGTTCCGTCGCAACACGATCGAGGTGCACATCGTGGACAACGGGGTGGCAATCCTCGTTCTTTACATCGTCCACATGCCGGACGCCATGGTTGATCAGCAGCCGGCGAATGAGTTGGCCGACAGCCGAGGACGAGAAGCGGCCGCGCTCGCAGACATCATCGCCGCGCGCGCCAGTCGACGTACGGCGCTAGCCGTGCTCGGTACCTTCGGAACCGATCCCCACGCATCGGAGCTCGAGCCACTGATCCAAGCGGCTACCGTCCCGCTCGTCGACGGGCTGGCACATGCCCGAGAACTCCCCGAATATCAGGCAACACCCCGCCCCGCGAGCCAGCGCTGGACCGTCCGGCCACCGGGCGACCCCAGCGGCTATGGCTGCTGGAACCACATCTGGATCTCCCCCAATCTCGGACGCCGGCTCATCGAAGCCGGCATCGCCCGCCGAAGTAACCCACGTGGAGACGGCACGCGCTACGACCCGGCGTGGGTCACACTCGATGTCTCCGGCGCCCCAAACACGGACCAGATGCGGGAACATCGTCTACCCGTCGGATCCACCCAGCGCGAACGCATCAGCAGCGGTGACCGCACAAGCCGCGTCGGTCGAGGCATCTCGAGAAATCCAGGCCGGCCACGACCAAGAGCCGCTATGGGCGATTCGGGGCGCGCGGACCTGGTCACGCCGGACGGAGGCCCGGTCGCGGCACGCGTGGCGCGCGCTCGGCCGACCACGGTGAGCGTGTGAGGATGCGTCGTGGGGCTGGCTTGCTAGGCTAAGAAAGGCTCGTGAGCTCAGGACCGACTGGCCGAAGCCGCGGCCGGGGCGCGATGTGGCTCGGGATCGGCTCGGGTTCGCCGACGAAGTAGCCCTGACCGCAGTCGACGCCGTAGTCGGTGAGCATCTCGAGCGTCGATGCGTCTTCCACGAACTCGGCGATCGTTCGCAAGTTGAGGCTGTGGGCCATCTCGGCGATGTGCCTTACGACGAGCTGATCGGTGGTGTTGCGGGGGAGCTCGCGGACGAAGTCGCCGTCGATCTTGAGCCAATCGAGTGGTACGTGCTTGAGGTAATAGAAGGACGCGAAGCCGGCGCCGAAGTCGTCCAGGGCGAAGCTGCAGCCGAGGTCCCTGAGTTCGCCCGCGAAGCGCCGCACGTGCTCCATGTTGGCGATGGCGGCAGTCTCGGTGATCTCGAAGACGAGCGAAGACGGGTTGATCCCGCTCTCCACGATCGAGCGGGCGATCAGCGGCAGCAGGCCGGCATCGTCCAGCGAGCGCGCGGAGATGTTGACCTCGTAGGTGACCGGTTCGTGGGCCAGTTCCGCGGCCGAGACGAGGTCGATAGCGAAGGAGATCATGCGCCGGTCGATGTCCCGCACGGCGCCCGTTCGCTCGGCGGTGGGTAGGAAGGCCCGCGGCAGCGTCGGCTCCCCGCGCTCGTCGAGCAGCCGCACGAGGAGCTCGTACCTGTCGATCGTCCCGTCGCTCAGGGTCATGATCGGCTGGCGGTAGGGAACGAGGAGCCCCTCGTCGAGGCCCGCCCTGATGCGCTTGGACCATGACACGCGCTCTCGCGTCTGTGGCGTCGCGACGATCGGCGGCCTGAATACGCCGACCTGGTTGCGCCCCGCGTCCTTGGCCTCGTAGAGGCCGACGTCGGCCGCGACCATCACGTCATCGCTGGCTACCGCGCCCGCCTCGAACGCCGCCACGCCGATGCTCACGCTCGGACGCAGGTGGTGGCCGGAGAGCACGAGATCCTGGCTGCGGATCGTGGCCAGCAGGTCATCGGCTACCGCCTCGGCGGCTGTCTCCGTGGTGCGGGGCAGGAGCACGGCGAACTCGTCTCCGCCGACGCGCGCGACGATGTCAGTGGTGCGCATCCGCGAGGTGACGACGACGCCCACGTTCCTGATCATCTCGTCGCCGCAGGCGTGGCCGAGCGTGTCGTTGACGTCCTTGAGACTGTCGAGGTCGATCAGCAGCATTGCCGACTCTCCGCCGTAGCGGTCGACCAAGGCCACCTCCTGCGCGAGGAGCTCCTCGAACTTGCGGCGATTGAGCAGGCCGGTCAGTCCGTCTCGATCGGCGAGCTCGCGCAGGAGCGCCTCGCTGCGCTTGCGCTCGGTGATGTCGCGGATCGCGCTCGACACGAGCATGCCCTCGTCGGTCTCGAGCGGGCTCAGGCTGATCTCGACCGGGAACTCGGTGCCGTCCTTGCGTCGGCCGTGAAGCTCGAGTTCGCTCCCCATCGGCCGCGTCTTCGCATCCCGGAGGTAGCTGCGCTGATGGGCGCGGTGGCGCTCCCTGAGTCGCTCGGGGATGAGCACGCGGACGCTCTGCCCGATCAGCTCCTCGCGGGTGTAGCCGAACATCCGCTCGGCCTGGGCGTTGGCGAGGGTGATGTGGCCGTGCGAGTTGACGATCACCATGGCGTCCGGGGCGGACTCGAGCAGGGCGCGAAACTTCTTCTCAGATCCGACCAGGAGGTGGTCGCGGCGCATCGCGCGCACCGCCATCGCGTTGAACGCGGCACTGAACCGGTACACGAACCAGCGGAGTATTTCGCTAAGCGTCACCATCAGCCGGAGGCCTCCATGCCCGCTCGTCCGTCCGTTCTCGGCCGGCGTACGAACAAGCTCCCACGCCCGAGTTCTCGCACTCGGGTTGTGGCAGATGTTACCAGCGGTGAGAATAGCCGCTTCTCAGCGTCTTCCCCGGAGCACGCCAATCCGGCTCGTTGTCGAACTTCAAACGCAGGTTGCGGCTCCGGAAATAGCGGAAGAGCGGTCCGTAGGTGAAGCGTTGGAAGTCGGCGGCCACGCTGCCCCACGGGTCGGGGTCCATGAACGGCATGTACTTGTCGGGGAACCCGGGCATCGTGCAGGCCATGCAGATCCCGCCGACGTTCGGGCATCCCCCGACTCCGTTGATCCAGCCCCGCTGGGACACGTTGCACTTGACCACCGGTCCCTTGCACCCGAGCTTTACCAGGCAGCGCGGGTCCGCGCCGTACTCGGTGGCGAATCTCCCCTGCTCGGTAAACCCGGCGCGGCTACAGCCCTCGCGCGTGGTGCGACCGAACAGCCATTTCGGTCGCAACCGGTCATCGAGCTCGGGCGCCGGCCCCATGCCGCCGACGAACAGGGTCAGGTAGAGGAGCACCTCGGTCATGTTGTCGGGGAGGACCGGGCATCCCGGGAGGCACACGATCGGCACTCCGCGCCGGGAGCGCCAGCCCCAGCCGAGGTAGTCGGGTAGACCCATCGCCCCGGTTGGATTGTTCTTCATCGCTGGGATCCCGCCGTAGGTAGCGCAGGTACCGAAGGCCGCGACGACGTCGGCCATAGGCGCGAGCCGATCCACCCAGTCGTTGACGGTGATCGGCTGCCCGTCAGCGGGATCGATGCCGAAGCCGGTCCAGTGCCCGTCGCCGTTGATCTGCTCGTTTCCGATCGAGCCCTCGACGATGAGGATCATCGGGCCGAGCTTGCCGTCCTCGGCGTCGTGCCACGCTTGCATATAGGCATCGCCGTTCTCGTACGCGAGCATCTGGTTGTGGAGGACGACCTGTGGCATCCCGGGGATGACACCACCGAGGATGTCCTCGATACTCGGGTTCGTCGCCGCGGTCATGGCGACCGAGTCCCCGTCGCAGCCCAGACCAGTGGTCAGCCACAGGACGTGCACGGTGAGCCGATCCGCTTCTTGCCGGTCGGGCTCGGTAACGGGAGCCATCGGACATCCTCCTTGTCGTCCTTGCTTCGGGGCCTCCTTGGCCTCGCAGCGGATTATTCCACTATTGGTGGTAGTCCCTTCCGTAACGCGATAGCCTGCCGCGCCGTGACGGCATCGAGGGTGGCTCCCACGGATGGGCTTCCACGTCGGCGCGGGGGCAGGACCCGGGTGGCCAGCGAGTGGCTGTCGACCGCCGATTCCGCCCATTGGCCGCCCCCGCCCGACGGCGATGGCCGGCCGATCCTGCTCATTCCCGGCTTCCTCGCGGGCGACGCTTCGCTGTCTCGGATGGCGAGCTGGTTGCGCTCCGGCGGATTTCGCACCTACCGTAGCGGGATCGCGGTGAACACGGCCTGCATGGAGCCGCTCGTCGAGCGCCTGGAGGCTCGCCTGGTAAGCGTCGTCGAGCGGACGGGAACGCGGGCGGTGGTGCTCGGTCAGAGCCGGGGTGGCACGCTCGGCCGGATCCTCGTGGTGCGCCGGCCCGAGTTGGTCGAGGAGCTCGTGACCCTCGGTTCCCCGATCCGCGACCAGATGGCCGTGCGCCGCGCGGCGTTGTTGAGCATCGGTGCCATCGGGCTGCTGGGGACGCTCCGCGTGCCCGGCTGCTTCAGCATCGCGTGCGCCGCCGGACACTGCTGCGAGCGCGCCCGCGCCGAGCTCGTCGGCCCGTTTCCGAGCTCGTGTCGCTGGGTGTCGTTCTACACGCGCAGCGACGAGATCGTCAAATGGGAGGCGTGCCTGGACCCGGCGGCCGAGCAGATCGAGGTCGACACCACGCACATCGGGATGGGGTTCGACGTCGGCGTGTGGCGGATCCTGGCCGGGGCGATGTAGGCGACGCTCAGGCGAGCACGGGGTGGGCGCGCCGCGTGCCCGCCGTGAGCGAGCGATGTCTCTTGACAGCAAAAGATTTGGTAGCTAATCTTTTGTTATCAAATGACTTCAGCAGAGCTCCCCATCGATACCGGGCCGTCCCGCATCGAGCCGCACGTGAGGCGGGTCGCCATCGTGGTGATCATGGGATTGATCATGTCGGTACTCGACACGACGATCGTCAACGTCGCGCTCCACGATCTCTCCGGCGATCTCCATTCCTCGCTCGAGAGCATCCAATGGGTCATCACCGGGTATCTGCTCTCGCTCGCGGCGGTGATTCCGGTCACGGGCTGGGCCGTGAGACGCTACAGCGCGCGCCGCCTGTACCTGGTCGCGCTCGTCGTCTTCACGGCGGGCTCGGCCCTGTGTGCGCTCGCCACCACGAGCAGCGAGCTCATCGCCTTCCGCGTGCTCCAGGGCGTCGGCGGAGGAATGCTGACGCCGATCGGCCAGATGATCCTCGTCAAGGCCGCCGGCCCGCGCAACCTGCCCAAGGTGATGAGCTTCATCGGCGTTCCCGTCGTACTCGCTCCCGTCCTCGGTCCCACGCTGGGCGGCCTGCTCCTGCAGAGCGTCGGCTGGCAGTGGATCTTCTTGATCAACGTCCCCGTCGGAATCCTCGCCTTCACGCTCGCGTTGCGGCTGCTGCCCCACGACACCGCGGGGACCGCGCAGGCGGGGCGCCTGGACGTGATCGGGCTCGTGCTCGCCGCCGCCGGAACGGTGGGAATCACCTACGGCCTGTCCAGGAGCGAGTCGGCCGGCAGCCTGACCGCCGCCTCGGTGCTCACCCCAGTGATCGCCGGCGTCCTCCTGGTGGGTCTGTTCGTGCTCCACGCGCGACGCGCCGAGCATCCGCTCCTCGACCTCAAGCTGTTCTCCAATCGCGCTTTCGCCGCTGCCTCGGTGGTGACGTTCTGCCTCGGCGCGGCGTTGTTCGGGGCGATGATCCTGATGCCGCTGTACTTCCAGGTGGTGCGCGGGGAGGACGCCCTCAACACCGGTCTGCTGTTGATCCCGCAAGGCGTCGGGGGTGGCATCGGCATGGCTCTGTCCGGGCGCATAACCGAGCGACTGGGCGGCGGGCGCACCTCGCTGGTGGGTGGCGTCATTCTCTTTCTCGCCACCGTCCCGTTCGTCCTCGTCGGCGCCGCCACTCCGTTGGCCGTCATCGGTGCGGCGATGCTCGCGCGGGGCATCGGCATTGGCCTCTCGATGATGCCGGCAATGACCGCGGCGTTCTCGGTCCTCTCGCGCGAACAGGTCAACGACGCGAGCCCACAGCTCACGGTGCTCCAGCGGGTCGGTGGATCGCTCGGCACTGCCATCATCGCGGTAGTTCTCCAGGGCCACCTCAACCACGCCGCCCACACGCACGCGGCGCTCGCGGCGAGCTTCGCCCACACCTACTGGTGGGTGATGGCCGTCACCTTGATCGCGCTGCTGCCCAGCCTTATGCTCATGCAGATCGAGCGTCGCAAGCGCAAGGCCACAGGCGTGAGTCAGGTCCCCGTCGGTGTCCCGGCGATGGAGGCCGCGTGAGCGTCAAGGCCAAGAAGGAAGCGGAGCGTCGGCACGCAGCCGAGAAACTCCGCCAAGCGGCAACCCAGATGTTCGGTGCCGAGCGTCGGCTGCGCAGCCGTGACCACAGCCGCGCCGGTGAGCTCACCCAGGCCCAGCTGCGGGCCCTGGCCACGATCGGGCGCGAGCAGGCGATGACCGCCGGGCAGCTGGCCAAGTCCGCGGACCTCAACCCGGCCACGGTAACCGCCATGCTCGACCAGCTCGAGGAGCTCAAGGTCGTGCAGCGCCACCGCAGCACCGAGGACCGCCGGGTATGCAACGTCTCGCTCACCCCCGAGGGGTGGCAGCTCCTCGAACGCAAGCGCGCCTACTGGGACTCGCTGTGGGACGAGCATCTCTCCCAGTTCTCCGACCACGACCTCGAAGCCGCGGCGGCCGTGATCGAGGAGGTCACGGCTATCTACGACGGGCTCGCGGCTCGGCTCGAGCCGGGGCGTTAGCTCGGCGCGCCCTGGCCGTCCGTCGGCCGCCCGGGGACGGACGTAGGATCACCGCTGTGTCCGCCGCCGACCCGAGCGACCTCTATGGCCTGCCGCTCGAGAGCTTCGTTTCTGAGCGGGGGGCGCTCGCGAAGGCGCTGCGGGGCGCGGGGGAGAAGGAGGAGGCGGCGCGGGTGGCGGCGCTGCGCAAGCCGTCAGTCGCTGCGTGGACGGTGAACCAGCTCATCCGTACCCAGCGTTCTGCCGTCGCGGACCTGTTCGATGCCGGGGACTCGCTTCAGCAGGCGCAGTCGGAGCTTCTGGCCGGCCGCGCTGACGCGGGAGCGCTGCGCGAGGCGACGCGGGCCGAGCGCCGCGCCGTCGACGAACTCGTGGCGGTGGCGCTCGGTCTCCTTAGCTCGGAGGGGCAGGAGCCGACCCAGGCGACACTCGACCGGGTGTCGGAGACGCTTCACGCGGCTGCCCTGGACGAGGGCGCGAGGGCGCGGGTGCGCGACGGGTGCCTCGAGCGCGAGCTTCGGCAGGTCGGGTTCGGCGCGGGCGGCTTCGACGGCTTGGCCGCCCAGCCGGGCGGCGGCGGCGGGAGCGGGAGCGGCCGTGGGAGCGGGAGCGGCCGTGGGAGCGGGAGCGGCCGTGGGAGCGGGAGCGGCCG
>JALYZL010000516.1 GCA_030948875.1 Actinomycetota bacterium | reverse complement strand
GGCGGCGGCGGCTCCTCGAGCGGCGGCGGCGCCTCGAGCGGCGGCGGGTCCTCCGGCGGCGGCGCGTCCGCTGGCTCTGGGAGTGCGACCGGATCGGGCGGGTCGTCGAATGCCACCGCGATCCTGAGCACGACGTCGACCAACCTCGTCGTCACCGTCGATCTCGACGCCACCAAGCAAAGCGAGGCGAAGTTGCGCGAGCCGGTGACCGTCCAGCTTCCCGACGGCAGCACGGTCAACGGCAGGATTACGGACGTGAGCCCGGTCGCCACCACCACGAACACCGGCTCGAGCAGCTCGTCCCCCTCGTCGAGCGCGCCCGCGGCGACGATCCCGGTGACGATCTCGCTCGACAAGCGCGCGAACACGCGCGGTCTCGATCAGGCCGCGGTCAGCGTCAACTTCGCGCAGCAGGCCGCGACCCACGTGCTCTCGGTGCCGGTGACCGCGCTGCTCGCGACTCACGGCGGCGGATACGCCGTCCAGGAGGCGGCGCCCCCACACAAGCTCGTCCCCGTCACCATCGGTTTGTTCGCTGCCGGCTACGTGCAGATCTCCGGTCCTCAGGTGCAGGACGGCATGCAGGTCACCGACTCTCAGGGATGACCCTGGGCCTCGCCCACGAGGTCGCGCTCGAGCTCCGCGACGTGGCCAAGGAATATCCCGGCGGCGTGCACGCACTGCGCCGAGTCAGCGTCGACATCCAGACCGGTGACCAAGTCGCCGTCGTCGGTCCCTCGGGCTCGGGCAAGACGACGATGCTGACCATCCTCGGCACGCTCGAGCGCCCGACGAGCGGCGAGGTCCACGTCGCCGGCCGCGACGTGGTCAAGGCATCGGACAGCGACCTCGCGGGCCTGCGCGCCTTCGAGATCGGCTTCGTGTTCCAGGGCTTTCACCTCCAGGACTCGATGACCGCGCTCGACAATGTTGCGAACGGGATGCTCTACACCGGCGCGCCCCTGCGAGAGCGCCGTGAGGCGGCCGAGGCCGCGCTCGAACGGGTTGGGCTCGACCAGAGAATCACCCACCGCCCGCAGCAGCTCTCGGGTGGGGAGAAGCAGCGGGTGGCGATCGCCCGCGCCATCGCCAAGCAGCCAACGATCATCCTCGCCGACGAGCCGACGGGAAACCTCGACTCGAAGTCCGGCGAGTCGGTGCTCGAGCTGCTCCACGAGCTCGCCGCCGAGGGAGCGACCCTGGCGCTCATCACCCACGACGAGCACATCGCGGAGACCTTCCCGCGGCGGCTGCAGATGCGCGACGGTGAGATCGTGGGAGACGAGCGGCGGTGAGCGTCGCCGCGCTCGGGCGTCCCTGGCTACCGCGCCGTCGTCGCGGCGGTCGCGACGTGGCCCGGCTCGCGCCCCATGAGCTGTTCGGGGTTGCGTTGCAGGGGCTCGGGACGCGCCGGCTGCGGGCGGCGCTGTCCGCCCTCGGGATCGCGATCGGGATCGGTGCCATGGTCGCCGTCGTCGGCGTGTCGGCGTCGAGCCAGGCCAACCTGCTGAGCACGATCGACAGGCTGGGGACGAACCTGCTCACGGTAACGCCCGGCACTACCTTCTTCGGCGCCGCCGAGGTGCTCCCCAGCACCGCCATCCCGATGATCAGGCACATGGCCAACATCAACCAGATCTCCGCGACCTACGCGGTGCCCAACGCGAACGTCTTCAGAACGCCGTTCGTCCCCTCCACGCAGTCGGGCGGTATCGGCGTCGTTGCGACGGACCCAGGGCTCGTCAAGGCGATGAACAGCAGCGTCGCCTCGGGCCACTTCTTCAACACCGCGACGGAGAACGAGCCAACCGTCGTGCTCGGCGCGGCCGCGGCCCAGAACCTCCAGATCACCAAGGTCTCCGGTCACGTCCAGCTCTTCGTGGGGGGAACGTGGTTCACGGTGATCGGCATCCTCAACTCGATGACCCTCGACACCACCCTGGACAGCGACGTGTTCATCGGCCTGCCGGCCGCCGAGCGCGTGTTCCGGGTCCAGCCCAGCCCCTCCGAGATCTACGTGCGGGCGAATGTCAACGACGTCAAGACCGTGAGCAGCCTGCTCGCCCCCACCGCCGATCCCCAGAACGCGTCCGGCGTGAACGTGAGCCAGCCCTCGAACGTCCTCGAGGCCCGCGCCGCCGCCAAGGGGCAGTTCACCGCCCTCTTGCTCGGCCTCGGCGCGGTGGCGCTCCTCGTGGGAGCGATCGGGATCGCCAACATCATGGTCATCTCAGTCCTCGAGCGCCGGGGCGAGATCGGCCTGCGGCGCGCGCTCGGCGCGACCCGCCGCCACATCAGCACCCAATTTCTCGCCGAGTCGGCCCTGCTCGCCGCGCTCGGCGGCATCGCCGGGCTGCTGTTCGGGGCGATCGCCACCTGGGTCTACTCCGTCGCTCAGAACGAACCCTGGGTCGTTCCCGTGTACGCGCTGGTTGCCGCGCCGGCCGCGGGGCTGGTGATCGGGGCGGTGGCCGGGCTCTACCCGGCGGCCAAGGCGGCGCGGCTCAGCCCGACCGAAGCGTTGCGTTCTACGTGAAATCCGCTTGCGGGTTCCGCCAGTCCTGCGCGCCCGCGGACGTCACGTAGACGCGCATTGCGGTGCTTCGTACTTCGATTTACGGTGAGCTGACAGCTCGCTCCCTATCCTCGCCGTCATGTCGAGACGTTGTCCTTCAATCCGAGGCAGCGACAGGTGCCGGCGGGGTCTCCCCGCGTCCCTACGCGTCTGCCGTGGCCTCCCGGACGCGGCTCGACTGCGGCGACAGTGCGCCTTGCCGCCCGCGGGAATATCCCCTCCCCGCAGACCCGGTGACCGGTCTCGACATGGGCGGCGACCCGCCTGCCGTCGAGCGCCGGCGCCGGGTTAAACCTTGGAGCAGGCCGGGCGGCAGGCAACGCATAGTTGCCATGGAGGTCGTCCCGTACGGAGCGTGGACGACGTACGGCGCCATCGGCGAGGAGAACGCCGCTGAGCTACGCGAGGGACCTGCTCGACTTCGGCAGCCGGCGGTGTGACCGGGATTCCACGCAGCGAGTGGGCCGCTCTCGCAAAGGCGCTGGCCCCTCGCTTGGGCTAGAGCGTCGTCGAGCACGTCGCTCCGCCCACGGTGGCCGTGACCTTCTGTCCGGCCGGGTTGCCGTGCACGTTGAGGTACACGTCCGCATACCCACTCGAGTCGGTGTGGAAGCTGCGGGAGTCCCCGTGGCTGTCGCTGACCGTCACCGTCTGGTCGGCCTGGTTGGAATGCACGTAGACGTCGTAGTCCTTGTAGGTGGCGTTGTAGGACGCGCTCACCGTGCACGAGGGTGTCGGGGCCGGCTGCGGATTGGTCGGCGCTGGGGTCGGCGTGACGCCTCCGATCCACGTGCGGTAGCCGTCGATCCAGTTCGTGGCCAAGAGCTTCCGGGCGGTCGCGAGCGATATTTGCTTGTCGCAGACGAGGGTGTGTAGCTTGCTCTCGAGCTTGTCCTTGGGATTCAGATAGAACGAGTTCGCCGGCACCCCCGGATAATCGGGCTCGGGCCAGAGGTTCTTTGGCGAGTCGAGCGCGCCGCCGAGTGAGAGGCTGATCAGGTGGTCGAACTCGTAGCGGCCGAGGGACTGCCCGGCGTAGTAGGCGTAGGCGGCGATCGCAAGGCGTTTTTGCGGCTCGGTAGCCGACTCCGGCGGCCGGACGGACTCGCTCCAGCCGGGTGTGCAGATCGTCTGACCGATCGTCTCCTGGGTCACCGCGGGATTGGTCGCGCCGGGTGTGCAGGTGGCGTCGGGCAACACGAACGGACCGCGTCCGCGCGGGTGGCAGGAGCCCGGAGCCGGGAAGGCGCCGGGTTGGTTTGCGCTGCCGATGGCGTGGTCCAGGACCGTCAGCGCCAGGGCGACGCCGGCGACGCTGACAACCGTCGCGAATATCAGCCGCCGGAATGGTTTGCTCATCCGCAGTCAGCTTACGGCCGTCACGCGGGCGCCGGGGACGGCCTGGATCAGCTCCTCGGTACCGACCGCGAACACGTCGTGTGGCGTTCCTGCCGCGGCCCACACGACCTCGAATCGCCGCAGCGACTCATCGATCGTCGTCGTGGTTTGCGTCTGAGTTCGTGAAAGAGGTTGGGCTGTTTTCAACCTAATCCTGGGAGGCTGTGTGGGCCCTGAACCAGGAGGACGGAATGATGGAGAACGGCAAGCATCGCAAGCGGCGGCAGCCGTCGCCGGAGGAGAAGTGGGAGGTGTTCTTGGAGGTCACCTCGCAGGAGCTCACGCAGGCCGATGCGGCGCGGGCGGGAGCGAGTGTCGGTCGGGCTGCTAGTCCGCCGGCCAAAAGTCCTGGACCATGACGCCGTCGCCGCCCTCCGGCTTGTCGCCGCCGACGGCGATGATCTCAAGGCCTTCGGGACCGCCCTCGAAGCCACGGATTACCTCGGGCGCGACGCGGACGGCGTCCCACAGGTTGAGGTCGATCACCTCGTCGTCGAGCTTCATGCGGCCCGATCCGCTCACCACCACGTAAGCCTCCTCCTGCTCCTTGTGGCTGTGGCCGTAGGGCGCCCGGAAGCCCGGCTCGTAGCGGAAATAGCTGACGCCGAGATGCTGAGAGTCGAGATGCTTGCGGCCAAAGCGCGCCTCGAGCCCATCGCGCCCTTCAGCCGAGTCTTCGACCTGCTTGAGGTTCTTGATTGAGTAGTCAGGCATGCGCGGAGCCTACCGGGCGAGGGGGCGTTGTTGGGGTGAGCGCGCGGGCCCATCCTGGCACTAGGCGGCGGGGTGGTGGGCTCGGGCGTGGTGCTCCGGGGGCACGCGCTTTCGACGAGCTCGAGCTCGGCGCCGGCGCCAGCGCCGAGGTTCCTCACCTGGGAAACCGGGCATTGCGGTTGTAGAAACCAGGCGCCCCGGACAGTGCTGTCCCGCGACACCGAGTTGGCACTGAAAACGACGCTGGCTGGCACCCCGGCTCGCCTGACGAGTGGCGACCGGGCCGGAGTTGGCGCCTCCTCTCCACGATTGACCGCGCTCCGGCGGAGTCCCGTAGCCCGATCCTCCTATGGCGACGCCTCGATGTCGGCTAGCTCGTTGGTCCAGTAGGCGCCAGTCGGGAGTCGGCTGTACGGGTTTGGGAGCCCAGCCTGGGTCACGTAGACGAACCCGGCCTGGCGTTGCCGGCCGAGCTTGACCGCGTGTGCCATCGCCGCGACGGTCAGGGCGGCGTAGATCACGTGCCAAAAGTGGCTGGGCGAGTAGCGGGCTACCCATGGCGGAGCCGAGTAGGAATGCAGGTACTCGCTGTCAGAGTCCTCGAACGTGAGCAGGATGTCCGCTGCATGCACGTAGCACTGATTCGTTTGCGTCCCCGGGTTGAGGATCGTTCGTGCAACGCCCCGCTTGGCCTTGGCGTAGCGGTTGAGATCGGCGTAGTACGGCTCGTGGGAACACGCGGTACTGGCCTGATCGAAGAAGATTCCGTTGACGTCGTACCAGCGGTAGTAGACGTCGATGTCCGCCTTCACCGCGCTCAGGGAGCGACGCGCGTAGTTCGTGTTGACATAGCCCACGACGGTGATCCCGGCAGCCTGGGCGGCCCGGACCACGCCCGCGTAGCGTGGGTCGCGCGAGCGCTCCGGTCCGCTGCCGGGATTCACGACCGCCAGCTGAAGAGGCGGGTGGGCGTGATCGAGCTGGGTCCAGTAGGAGCCGGGGTAGAAATAGGCGGGTACGGCCATGCGCTGCGCCGACGCCGCGGTCGCACGGGCAGGCCCCTGACCACTCCAGAACATAGCCGCAGCGATGAACGCCGGACCGACGAGCAGCGTCGCTCCTACCAGGACCGCCGCAGATGGGAAGCACCGTGCACGCAACGCTCGCGCACTATCCCGCACCGGTCGGCGTGGCGGCGCCTTCCCTGAAGGCGAGAGCAGCGTCGAGGATCCCGCCTGCCCGCTGTGTCCGGTCAACCCGACTTGCGCGTTCTACGGGATTGTGATCTTCATGTACCGGCCGGACCATCCCCCTCCGCATTTCCACGCGCAGTACGGCGAGTACGTCGCGCTCGAGCCGCTGGTCCCGATCGACCCGCTCGCGTAGCATCAGGTCGATGCTCCGAGTCACGCGTGTCACCCCGCTGGACGGCCATCACCTGCGCGTGGGGTTCAACGACGGGCTCGTACGCGACGTCGACTGCGCGTTTCTGCTCCACGGGACCCTCGGCGAGCCGCTGCGAGACCTCGAATATTTCCAGCAGGCGCGCGTCGACGACGAATCCCGAACGGTGGTGTGGCCCAACGGCCTTGACCCGGCGCCCGAGCTGCTTCACGGCGACTACGAGCCAGCGAGCGGCGACTCCAGTGCTCAACAGGGCACAGCCGCGTAATCGGGATCTCGGTCAGCGCGGTCGGCAGCCTCGCGAGTCCGCGCCGCCAAGTCCGACACTCCTGCATTACACCGGTTCACGCGCGAGCCAAACGTGCCGGCTTCCCCTTCGCCGGTAAGGGGCCACGTCGACCGGGGCGACGAGATGACCCCTGAGGTGCAGAGCAGCGCTCTCGAGCGGTGACGGCGAGCGCGCGCGTTTGGGCTCGACAGGCACTCCGGCCCTGGCCGTCACTTCCGACGCTGGGCCGGGTTCGTTAGCCCAGGACCGCGAGCCTTCCAACCCCGTGACCACGAAAGGGGAAGCGACGCGCGGGCTCGGAGGCGCTTCTCCGGCCGATCGGCCGCGCTGCCCCCATCGCGTGATAGGGGGCACCGCCACGACGGAACTTGTCGTGGCCGCCGTGCGGACAGGTCAGTCGACCCGGCGTGGGTAGGCATTTAGCCGACATTTAGCCGGCTGTGCTCGCCGTCGCGCAGCCCTGCTTATCGGCGAGAAGTCCCGCCAAGGCGCCTGGGACGACCGCTTTCGCGATGGGCCCCCGACTCCGGCGCCCGCCGGATAGCAGCCAGCGCCGTTGACGGGGCGACTGGCGGGGCTTCTCCTATCGCCTGTGCGACGCGAGGTCGCACACCACGAGAGAATTGTCGGATTGGAGATCGACTGATATGAGTTGAGCGCGTCTAGCTGCAACGCACTTGGACCGTAGCGCCGCGCAGCCCGGAGGCTCCGGGGGACTCCCCCGAGTCTCCGGGCAATATGGCTCGCAGGCTCGGCCCGACCGCTCAGCCCCACGCGCGATACTGCAAAACATGGACACCCCGCAGCTCCTCTGGGAGCCGACAGAAGAACAGCGCGACAACGCGACGCTCACCCGCTACCAGGCTTGGCTGACCGAGAGGCGCGGCCTGCGCTTTGACTCGTACGCCGAGCTGTGGCGGTGGTCGGTTGATGATCTTGAGGGGTTCTGGTCGTCGATCTGCGAGTTCTTCGACGTTCGCTTCGAGGTGCCGGCGGAGCGCGTGCTCGGGAGCCGGGAGATGCCTGGCGCCGAGTGGTTCCCCGGTGCCCAGGTGAGCTTTGCCGAGCACGTGTTCCGCGGCAAGGACGATGACGCGGTGGCGATCCGGCACGCCTCCGAGGTGCGCGACCCGGGTGAGTGGACGTGGGGGGAGCTGCGCAGCGAAACGGCGCGGATCGCGGCGGGGTTGCGGGAGCAGGGCGTGACGGAGGGCGACCGCGTCGTCGCCTACATGCCGAACATCCCCGAGACTGTCGCCGCCTTTCTCGCCTGCGCGAGCATCGGCGCGATCTGGTCCTCGGCCGCACCCGAGTTCGGCACGCGCAGCGTGATTGACCGTTTCGCCCAGGTCGAGCCCAAGGTGCTCCTCGCCATCGACGGCTACCGCTACGGCGGCAAGGACTACGACCGGCGCGGGATCGTACGCGACATCGCCGCCGAGATCCCGTCGCTGGAGCGCGTCGTGACCCTCGGCTACCTCAAAAACTCAGGGTGGGAGGACGGCTTCCAGGCGCGCGCGCGCGCCACGGATGGCGAGCTGAGCTTCGCGCCGCTCCCCTTCGACCATCCGCTCTGGGTGCTCTACAGCTCGGGGACGACGGGGCTGCCGAAGCCGATCGTGCACGGTCAGGGCGGGATCCTCGTCGAGCACCTCAAGAAGCTCGGTCTCCATCTCGACGCCCAGGCCGGGGACCGAGTGTTCTGGTTCACGACGACGGGGTGGATGATGTGGAACTTCCTCGTCGGGGTGCTCCTGACCGAGGCCTCCGTGGTCCTCTTCGACGGCAACCCGGGCTATCCGGATCTGAACACGCTGTGGGATCTCGCCGAGCAAACCCAGATGACCTGCTTCGGCACGAGCGCGGCGTTCATCGCCGGATGCATGAAGGCGGGCATCGAGCCGGCGAGGGGGAGGGATC
Organism: Actinomycetota bacterium; assembly: GCA_030948875.1. GTDB lineage: Bacteria > Actinomycetota > Thermoleophilia > Solirubrobacterales > Solirubrobacteraceae > Palsa-465. The sequence goes on along the minus strand of JALYZL010000516.1, from coordinate 16,023 downwards.
TGAGCGCGCTGCGCAGCGTCGGCTCGACGGGTTCCCCGCTTGCGCCCGAGGGCTTTCGCTGGGTGTACGACGAGCTGGGGGCTGAGACGTGGCTGTTCTCGACCTCGGGCGGAACCGATGTGTGCACCGCGTTCGTGGGTGGCGTGCCCACCCTGCCGGTCTACCTCGGCGAGCTTCAGGGACGCGCGCTCGGGGCCGCCGTCGAGGCGTGGGATCCCGACGGCAACGTGCTCGAGAACGAGGTGGGGGAGCTGGTGATCACCGAGCCGATGCCCTCGATGCCGGTCGGCTTCTGGGGCGACGATGACGGATCGCGTTACCGCGAGAGCTACTTCGACACCTACGCTGGGATCTGGCGCCACGGCGACTGGATCATGATCACCGACCGCGGTACCGCGGTCATCTACGGGCGCTCCGATTCGACCATCAACCGCGGCGGGGTGAGGATGGGGACGAGCGAGATCTACCGCGCCGTGCTCGCCGTCCCGGAGGTGGTCGACGCGCTCGTCGTCGACGTCGCCAAGCCGGGGACCGACGGATGGATGCCCTTGTTCGTGGTCATGCGCGAGGGCGAAGAGCTGACCGACGAGATCACCAAACAGATCAAGCGCCGGATCCGCGAGCACTGCTCGCCGCGCCACGTGCCCGACGAGATCAGGCGCATCGCAGAGGTTCCCCGGACGCTGTCGGGCAAGGTGCTCGAGGTCCCGGTCAAGCGAATCCTCATGGGGGCCGCGCCTGAGCAGGCGGCCAGCCGCGAGTCGCTCGCCAACCCCGAGGCGCTCGACTACTTCGTGGAACTATCCAAGGGTTGACGGGTTTCCGGTCGCTCGCCGCATAGTGGAGTTATCCTCGCGTCATGCTTTGCGCCGCGCCGCCCGTCAAGTCGCCCAACGTTCACCCCGGCTGCATCAACGTGCCCGGAAAGAACGAGGATGGGTTCGAGGAGCTGTGTCACCTGGTCACCGAGGAGGATCCGGACACGGCCCTGTGCGGCAAGGACGTGACCGGATATCCGTGGAACCCGCCGTGGCCGAGGTGCGAGGCGTGTCTGGCCATCTCGCGGGGACAGATGAGCTGAGGACGCGGTGTCTCCCGACACTAGACAGGAGCGCGTTGCCGTGGTCGGCGCCGGATCGTGGGGGACCACGGTCGCCTCGATCACGGCACGCAACGCCCCGACGCTGCTGTGGAGCCGGCGCCCCGAGGTGGCCGAGGAGATCGAGCGCGAGCACACCAACAGTGCCTACCTCGGGGATGAGACGCTCGACCCCCAGTTGCACGCCACGAGCTCGCTCGAAGAGGCGGTCTCGCAGGCGGACGTCCTCGTCATGGCCGTGCCCTCGCACGGCTTCCGCGACGTGCTCGAGCGCGCGGCAGCGCACGTGCGCCCGTGGATCCCGATCGTCAGCCTGACCAAGGGCCTCGAGCTGGAGACCCAGCTCCGCATGACCGAGGTCGTCGACGAGGTGCTTCCCGGTCACCCCGCCGGCGTGCTCGCCGGCCCCAACCTGGCCCAGGAGGTGCTCGACGGTTACGCGGCCGCCGCGGTGATCGCCATGCCCGACGCGCACGTCTCCCGCGCGCTGCAGGACATCTTCCGCCGGACTTTGTTTCGCGTGTACGCGAGCTCGGACGTGCTGGGGGTCGAGATCGCGGGCGCGCTCAAGAACGTGTTCGCCATCTCCGCCGGAATGGCCGACGGGCTGGGGACCGGCGACAACACTCGCGCGCTCGTGATCTCGCGCAGCCTGGCTGAGATGACGCGGCTGGGCGTAGCGATGGGCGGCGAGCGCCACACCTTCGCCGGCCTGGCCGGAATGGGAGACCTGCTCGCCACGTGCATCAGCCCCCTCAGCCGTAATCGCCGCGTGGGGGAGGAGCTCGCGCGCGGCCGGTCGATCGAGGAGATCGTGGCCGACATGAATATGGTGGCCGAGGGCATCAAGACCTCGCGTGTGGTCATGGAGCTGGCCGAGCGCCACGACGTGGAGATGCCGATCGCGCGCGAGGTGTTCGGCGTCGTCCATGAGGGCCGCACGCCGGAGGACGCCTACCGTGGCCTGTTCCGGACCCGGCCGACGACGGAGCTGGCGGCGAATTGACAGGCGCAACGGTAGTCGGAGAACCGGCCGAGGGGGCAAGCGCGGCGTGGCCGGCTCCGGCGGGGTCCGACGCGCTCGTGCTCGCCTTCTCCTCCACCCCCGCCGAGCGCGCGGTGCTCGATGACTGGTTGCGGCGGGCGCGCTCTGACGGCGCACGGGTCGAGACGGTCGAGGAGGATCGACTCGAGCAGGCGCTGGCGTCGGCGCGCGACGATCCGTGGCTCGTTCCCGTCCGCGTCGCTTGGCTGCCCCGCGAGCGCGACGGCGTCCGCGCCGTGCGACCGTCGGACCTGATTTCCCTCACCGATCCGCGCCACCCAGGGGCCCGGCAACAGGCGCGGATCCTGCACCAAGAGCCCGACCGCTGCCGCGTGGTCGCCGCTGAGTCGGCACGCCTGAGCGAACTGCGGGCACGCTTCGACGGCGCCCGCAGCGAGGAGAGCTTCCCGACCTTCGTGGCGCGCCAGGCCCGCCTCGCGCTCGAGCGCGCCGAGCGGTCCGTGCTCGGGATGCAATACAAGGTCCCCCGGCTCGTGGCCGAGGAGATCGAGGCGAGCGCTCGCTTCAACGGGCTCGTAGCCGCGCTGGCGGCCGAGCTCGGCCGCCCGCAGACCGAGGTCGCCGCCGAGGCCTCGGACTACCTGCGGGAGATGGTCGCGAGCCACAGCCGGTTCGCGATCGACGCGTGGGAGCAGTTCGGACGCTGGATGAGCCGCGCCTACGACGTTGAGGTCGACCCCGTAGCCGTGGAGGAGCTGCGGCGGCTGAGCGCAGGCAAGCCGCTCGTCTTCCTCCCCAGCCACCGCTCCTATCTCGACCCGGTTGTGCTCCGCTCGGCCCTCTACCAAGAGGGGTTCGCGCCCAACCACGTGCTCGGCGGTCTCAACGTCTCGTTCTGGCCGATCGGGCCAGTGGCTCGCCGCAGCGGCGTGGTGTTCATCCGCCGCAGCATCCGCGACGACCCGGTCTACAAGCTCGTCCTCCGCGAGTACATCGGCTATCTGGTGCGCAAGCGCTTCAACCTCGAGTGGTATATGGAGGGAGGGCGAACGCGCACGGGAAAGCTCCGCCCGCCGCGCTACGGGCTCCTCAACTACCTGGTGCAGGCCTATCGCGCCGGCGGAATCGACGACGTCCTGCTCATCCCCACCTCGATCGTCTATGACCAGCTCTACGAGGTCGGCGCGATGGCCGCCGAAGAGCACGGTGCCCAGAAGTCGCCCGAGAGCCTTGGCTGGCTCGTCGGGTACGCGCGCGCGCAGGGGCGCGGCTTCGGAAAGGCTCGCGTTGGCTTCGGCGAGCCGCTGTCGCTCCACGAGGCGCTCGGCGATGAGGAGCGCGAGCACGCGGTCGAGCGCATCGGGATTGAGGTCTCGCACCGGATCAACCGAGTGACGCCGATCACCGAGACGGCGCTAGTGGCGCTGGCGCTGCTGGGCGGCGACGATCGCGCGCTCACCCTCGAGGAGGTGCGGGCCACCCTCGATCCCCTGCTCGAGCACGTGCGCATCCGCAGCCTGCCCACGCTCGGCGACCTCGAGATCGCCAATCCCGAGGGGTTGCGAGCGGCCCTGGACGCGCTCACTCGCCATGGCGTCGCCCGCGAGTACACAGGCGGAAGCGAGTGGGTGTGGTCGATCTCACCCGAACGTCACCTCGAGGCGGCCTTCTACCGCAACTCGATCGTCCATTTCTTCCTCAACCGCGCGATCGCCGAGCTCGTGCTCGTCTACGTCGACGAAAAGCAACCGCCGGATCCCGTCGAGGCGGGCTGGCGAGAGGCGCTGCGCGTCCGTGACCTCCTCAAGTTCGAGTTCTTCTTCGCGCCCACGCACGAGTTCGAGCGCGAGCTGCGAGAAGAGCTTGAGCTCCTCGACCCCGACTGGGAGCTCCGGGTGGGGGACCCGGGAGCCGCGTGGACGGCGCTGACGGAGACGCGACTGCGCCTCGCTCCGCTCCTGCTCTCCTCGTTCCTCGAGGCCTACTTGGTGGTGGCTGAGCGCCTCGCCGACCGCGATCCGGGCGAGACCATCGACGAGAAGGAGTTCCTCGCCGAGTGCCTCGGCGTCGCGCACCAGTACCGCCTCCAACAGCGGATCCACAGCACGGAGTCGATCTCCCGCGAGCTCTTCGTGACCGCGCTGCGCCTCGCCGGCAACCGCCGGCTGGTCGACCCGGGGGGCGACGAGCTCGCCGCGCGCCGAGCCGCCTTCGCCGACGAGGTGCGGACGCTCGTCGCGCGCCTGCAGCGGATCCGCTCGATCTAGTGCACTAACGCGATGACGATCGACGAACTGCTGGCCGAGATCGAAGCCGGCCCCCAGGGACCGAAGGTCGGCGCCTTCTTCGACTTCGACGGGACGCTGATTGCCGGCTACTCGGCCGCCGCGTTCTACGAGGACCGGGTCCGCCGGCGCGAGTTCGGGGTCGGCGAGGTGGCGCGCACGGTACTCGCCGCGACCGAGATGGCCGTCCTCGGTACCGACGTGAACAAGCTCATGGGGGTCGCCATCTCCAACTGGGCCGGACGCTCGGAGGACGAAGTGACCGAGACCTTCGCTCGCCTGTTCCACGACCGCATCGCGGGAATGGTCTATCCCGAGGCTCGGGCGCTCGTCCGGGCCCATCAGCGAGCCGGGCACACCGTCGCGCTCGCGACATCGGCGACCCGGTATCAGGCGGCGGCGCTTGCCGAGGATCTGGGTGTCGACCACGTGCTGTGCACGGAGGTCGAAGTCGTGCAGGGCAACTTCAGCGGCTTCTTCGCGGGCGACATCCTCTGGGGTCCGAACAAGGCCCGCGCGGTGAAGAAGCTGGCGCGGCAACGGACGATCGACCTCTCGCGCTCCTACGGCTACGCCAACGGCGATGAGGACCAATTCTTCCTCGAGGCTGTGGGCATTCCACGGCCGCTGAACCCCGCCTCCGGCCTCGAGCGCATTGCCCGCGAGCAGGACTGGCCGGTGTCGCGCTTCTCGAGCCGGGGGCGTCCCGGCGTGCGCTCGGCCATCCGCACCGGCGCGGCCCTGGCCGGGCTGGGCGCCGCGGGGGGAGTCGGAATCGCGGTCGGGGCCCTGAACCGAAGCCGCCGTCAGGCCGCCAACATCGCCACCTCGATCGGCCCCGACCTCGCGCTCGCGCTCGCGGGGGTGGAGCTGAACGTAACGGGAGCCGAGCATCTGTGGTCCGATCGTCCCGCGGTCTTCATCTTCAACCACCAGAGCTCGATCGACGTGGCGGTGCTCGGCTCGCTGATCCGCAGCGACCTCACCGGTGTGGCCAAGAAGGAGCTGAGCCACGACCCCCGCTTCGCGCTCATCGGCTACGTCGTCGACATCGCCTACGTCGACCGCGCCGACCCCGCCCAGGCCCGCGCCGCGCTCGAGCCTGCGGTGGACAAGCTCCGCTCGGGAGTGTCGATCGCCATCGCCCCGGAGGGCACAAGGAGCGCGACGCGACGGCTCGGGCGCTTCAAGAAGGGCGCCTTCCACCTGGCCATGCAGGCTGGGGTGCCGATCGTCCCGATCGTCATTCGCAACGCCGGAGACGTGATGTGGCGGGGATCGGTACTCATTCGTCCCGGCACGGTCGACGTCGCCGTGCTGCCTCCTGTGCCCACCGACGACTGGATGGTGGACGAGCTCGACGAACGCATCGGCGCGGTGCGCGACCAGTTCATTGAGACGCTCGAGGACTGGCCGTCCTAGCGCGCTCTGACCGGAGTCTTATCGAGATCGTGCAAAACGACGCCGTAGTGCTTCGCCGCGGGATGATCGGACTGTCGGTCCTGGGGATTGCGCTGGCGGCGTACCTCACTTACGTCCATTACGCGGGGATCAAGCCCGCGTGCACGGCCGGCCAATCGTGCATAAGGGCCGCGCTCGCGCTCACGTTCATCGGCTTCGCGTTCAGCGCCTACCTGACTTACCGCGAGCTCTACTCGATTCGCGGGGTGCACGAGGAGTGCGCAGTGAGCGCGGTGTTCCTGACCTTCCTCTTCGCGGGGGCGATGACCCGTTACCTGATCGCGCCCCTCCGCCCCGAGCCCGGCGGGCCGTGTGCGCGGTCGGGCCCTAGGCGCCGATGGCCGGTAGAGCCGAGCAGAAGGAGCAGGCACGCGCCGGAGATCCGCCCGGCCGAGAAGCGCCGGGGCGGATGCGTGCCGACCCCGGTGGGCACGAGCACCACTGGCTAATCGCGCGGTGCCGGCTTGTGCTCGTCGGGCTTGGGGCGACGCTCGGGTGCGAACCGGTACCCGACCCCGAAATGGGTGTGGATGTACGCCCATCCAGGCGCGGCCTCGTCTAGCTTCTTGCGCACGCGACGGACGAGCACGTCGACCGAGCGATCCCGGTAGGTCATCAGCCCACCCCAGATGAGGGCGTGGAGCTCGGTGCGCGGTACGATCCGGTTGCGTCGCTCGGCGAGCGCCAGCAAGATTTCGAACTCCCGCACGGTCATGGCGAGCGGACGCCCATCCGCGAGCACGCGGCGCGCGGCGGGGCAGATCTCGAGGTGGGCGCAGCGCAGCGCGCGCCGGCGCATCGGGCTCTCGGCAAGGCTCGTGGACATCGTTTCTCGCACCGTACGCCCATGCGCCACGCCGCCTGTGAACAGGCGGAGAAACGGCCATCGACCCGCCTCGGTCACGGGATGGCCACGCCTCGGATACGGCACGCTCACGCCCCGGCCCCTCCGCCCCCGTACCGTCCTACGGGCTCCGTGCAGTACGCCCGGCGGTCGGTCTCGCTGACGAGACCGCCGGGCAACGGAGCCCAATTCTTCGAAAGCCGGCCGCGAGCGGCGCGCCCAGACCGCGGAGCGACGAGCACGGCCGGAATCCTCGCTCTTTGCGTGTAAACAACCTGTGATCGAGCCCCCTGTGGAGCGACAACGTCCGCCCCAATCGACTACATTCCTCCCTATGCCGGCCGAGGCCAGCGACTCGACCGCGAGTGCGCAAGCTGCTCCGCAACGCGCGAGCAGTCATCTTCGCCTCGCGGTAATCGATCGTGACCCTGGATTCCTCCAGGTGCTCGGCAACCGTCTCGACTCGTTGGGTTGGGAGCATCGCGCGCTGTCGACGGCGGTGACGGCGGAGGCCCTCGTCTCGATGCGCCTGAACGCACTCGTGCTCGACATCTCGGTGCTCGGGCCGGGCGGGTGGGAGTACCTCGAGCGCGTGTGCGCGCGGCTTCCCGGTCTGGCCATCGTCATCTGCACCGGACCCTCGTCGGTGGGTCAGCGCGTCCGCGGCCTGCGCCTCGGCGCCGACGCGTGGATGACCAAGCCGTGTCACGCTGAGGAGCTGATCTGTGTCGTCGAGGCGGCCATCCGCCGCCACCGGCGCAACGAGATGCCCGAGCTCGAAGGCGCACTGGTCGTCGGCGAGATCACGATCCGGCCCGACCTCTACCAGACCTACGCCGGCGGCGTCAGCCTCGAGTTGACCGCCCGCGAGTTCGAGATCCTCCACCTGCTCGCGCAGTCGGACCGCGTGCTCCGGCGCGAAGAGATCTACGAGCGCGTGTGGGGCTATGCGATGGCGCACGGAGACCGCTCGGTGGACGTCTTCGTCCGCAAGCTGCGCCAGAAGCTGCGCCAGGCCTCGCCGGAGCTGAGCTACATCCACACGCACTTCGGCGTCGGCTACCGGTTCTCTCCCGAGCTCGACAGGGGCGGCGACCCCGCCGTCCCGCCCCCCGAAGAGCTCGCGCCGCACCCCGAGCTGACCTTCGGCTAGGAGACGTCTCGCCGCGGCGGGACGCGCCGGGAGCCGAGCGCACGCTCCGCGCGATCACAGGTTCTTCACAAGCAGATCACAACTCGGTAACGCGAGGACGGCTGGGGCGCAGCAGCATGGACGGGACATGTCAACCGCCGCCCAGCCCCAATCCGCCGGCCCGTCGCATCCCGGTGCCGAGCCGGACGCCACCGTGGCGCCTCGCGTCTCCAGCGCCGCCCAGTCCCGGCGCGAGATGCTCGCCATCGGTCCGCTCGAGATCCTCCCCGACGACAACATCGCGATCGCCGCCGGGCGGACCTTGATGCTGTCGCTCCGGGAGTTTCGCCTGCTCACCGAGCTTGCCCGGCGGGCCGACCGGATCATGGCTCGCGAGGATCTGTTCCGCCTCGTCTGGGGACGCGATATGCGACCGGGGGACCGCTCCGTGGACGTGTACGTCCGCAAGCTCCGCGTCAAGCTCGAGCAGGCCCTGCCCGAGTGGCGCTTCATCCACACGCACTTCGGCTTCGGTTACCGCCTCAGCGCCGAACGCTAACAAGGACGTTTACAAGTCCGTAACACCTTGGCATCCGGTTCCGCCGACACTCCGGTCATCATCAACGTGAAGGAGAATCCGTGTCCCGAAGTCGCCTCAGCGCCCTCTTAGCGACCGCCGCCGCTGTCGGACTCGCCGCGTGCGGATCGAGTAGCAACACGACCTCATCCTCGACCAAGAGCACCACGAACGTCACCTCGGCCACGGTCAACGGCGCCGGTTCGACGCTCGCGGCCCCGATCTACATGCAGTGGGGCTCGAACCTGAAGTCCCAGGGGCTGACCGTCAACTACAGCCCCGTGGGTTCGGGCACGGGCGTCGCCGACCTGGAGTCCGGCACTGTCGACTTCGCCGGTAGCGACCCGCCGCTGGCCGCGGCGGACATCGCCATCGCCAACAAGAAGGGCACACCCCTCCAGTTCCCGATCGCCTTCGGCGCCATTACCGTGTCCTACAACCTTCCCGGCGTGTCGACCGGGCTGAAGCTCAGTGGCAAGGCGATCGGCGACATCTTCGACGGCTCGGTGACGAAATGGAACAGCCCCGAGATCGCCGGTCTCAACCCCGGCGTGAAGCTCCCGTCCACCACCATCACCGTTGTCCACCGCTCCGACTCGTCGGGGACGACGGCGGGGTTCACGGCCTTCGTCGCCGCCTACAACCCGACCTTCGCCAAGAAGATCGGCGCCGGCAAGCTCGTGCCGTGGCCGAGCGGCGAGGTGGGAGCCGCCAAGAACGCCGGCGTCGCCGCCGCCGTCAAGCAAACCAGCGGCGCCGTGGGCTACGTCGAGCAGGCGTACGCCCTGCAGAACGGGTTTACCTACGCGTCCGTGGAGAACAAGGCGGGCAAGTTCATCCTGCCGACGATCCAGAACACCTCGGCGGCCGCGGTAGGGCTGAAGGTCCCCCCGAACCTGGGCCTCGTGGCGATCAACTCGCCGAACCCGGCGGCCTACCCGATCGTCTCGCAGACCTTCATCATGGCCTACAAGGACCTGTGCAAGGCGGGCGTAAGCTCGTCCGCGGCCAAAGGCGTTCACGACTTCCTCAATTACGCCCTGACCACCGGCGAGTCCGAGCTCGGGCCGAGCTCGAACCAGCTCCCGTACGCGCCGTTGCCCGCTTCGCTCATCGCCAAGGACAAGGCACAGCTCGCGACGCTCACCTGTAACGGAGCACCGCTGAGCTAGGCACCAGGTGGAGGCACACACTCCCGTCCTCGGCGGCGGCCGCTCGGCGCTCGAGCGGTCGCCGCTGGCCCGCCTTCCTGACCGGATCCTCAAGTGGGGACTGCTCGGCATCGCCGCCGCCGTTCTCGTCCTCATCACCTACTTCTTCATCCGGCTGATCGGAGAGTCGACCCTCGCCTTCAACAGGTTCGGGGTCTTCGGGTTCGTCTTCCACAATCGCTGGCTGCCCTCCCGCCTCATATTCGGCGCCGCGGCGATGGTCTTCGGCACGGTGGTCACCTCGGCGATCGCGCTGATCATCGGCGTTCCCGTCGCGGTGGCCACGGCCCTGTACCTCACCGAGCTGTGCCCCCGCCGCGCGCGGGGGGCGCTGACGATCCTCGTCGACCTGCTGGCGGCGGTTCCCTCGGTCGTCTACGGGCTGTGGGGGGTCGGTGTCCTCATCCCCAAGCTCAAGCCGGCCGAGCAGTGGTTCGCCGACACGTTCTCCTTCGTTCCCTATGTCTCCGGCCACGTGGCGGGGCCGAGCATCTTCATCGCCGGCCTCATCCTCGCGATCATGATCCTGCCCATCGTCTCGGCGATCTCCCGCGAGGTCATCTCGACGGTGCCCGCCGAGCACAAGGAGGCGGCGCTCGCCCTCGGCGCGACGCGATGGGAGATGATCAAGATCGCGATCCTCCCGTACTCGCGCCCCGGCATCACCGGCGGCGCCATGCTCGGCCTCGGCCGGGCCCTCGGCGAGACGATCGCCGTCCTGCTCGTCATCGGCGATGACCCGGCGATCCCCAAGTACATCTTCGGCCAGGGCTACTCGCTCGCCGCGGTGATCGCCAACGAGTTCGGCAATGAGTCGAACGTCCCCATCTCCCGCTCGGCGCTGCTCGCCTGCGGGCTCGTGCTCTTCGTCCTCACCCTGTTCGTGAACGGGTTCGCACGCGGCTACGTCCTACGCAAAGAGCGCAAGATGTTCGGCGGTGGCGCCGATCTCGGAGGCGGCGAGCCAGAAGTCGAGGCGGCGATGGGGGCATGAGCGGGCTGACCCGGATCAGCGCCGGGCGCCGGCGCAAGGACAGGGTCATGCGCGGCCTGCTCGCCGCGGCCACCGTCGTCGCGCTCGTGCCGCTCGTTCTCATCATCTACTACCTGCTCCACAAGGGCATCGGGCAGTGGAGCGGCCAGTTCTTCACCACCGATCCCAACGGCAACTTCCTCGGCTACCCCGGGGGCATCCGCAGTGCCATCCTCGGCACCATCGAGATCGTCGCGCTGGCCGCCGTGATCTCGATTCCCCTGGGAATCGCCGTCGCCCTGTTCCTCGTCGAATACGGCAAGCGGTCGCTGTTCGCCAACGTCGTGCGCTACTTCGTCGACGTGATGACCGGCGTCCCTTCGATCGTCTTCGGCCTCTTCATCTTCATCGTCCTCGTCGTCGCCCACGTCGGCGGCAGTTTCACGGGGTGGAAGGGAGGGGTGGCCCTGGCCCTGCTCATGCTCCCGATCGTCGCGCGCTCGGCGGAGGTCGTGCTCACCCTTGTCCCCGCCAGTCTGCGCGAGGCGGCGCTTGCGCTCGGGGCGCCGCGGTGGCGAGTGGTGGCGCGAGTCGTAATCCCTACCGCGGCCCCCGGTCTGCTTACGGGGTCGCTGCTGGCCATCGCTCGCGGTGCCGGGGAGACCGCGCCGCTCATCTTCACCTTGGGCAGCGCTAACGGGCTCACCTTCAGCCTCTCACAGCAGATGAATACACTGCCGACCCAGATCTTCGGCGACATCACGTCGCCCCGCAACGCCATCGTCGCCCGCGCGTGGGGCGCCGCCCTCACGCTCGTGGCGATGATCCTCATCCTCAACCTGATCGCGCGAGCCGCACAGCGCAGGAGCCGCCTGGCATGATCCCCCCTGACACCCAGAGCAAGGACCCGACCGCCGTGTCAACACCTGATTCGACCGAGCAGGACTCGGCCGCCCCCGAAGAAGCCCCAGACGTATCGGCGCTGGGCGCGCCCAAGCCGAAGAGCGAAGGTCACAACGTCGTCCTGCAGGGGCTTAACGCCTACTACGGGAAGATGCACGTGATCAAGGACGTGAACCTCTCCTTTCCCGCCGGCGAGGTCACGGCGATCATCGGACCGTCGGGGAGCGGGAAGTCGACGGTGGTCAGGTGCATCAACCGCATGCACGAGGAGATCCCTGGGGCGCGCGCCGAAGGCAGCGTCAAACTCGACGACCTCGATGTCTACGACCCCAACGTCGACGTGACCTCGGTGCGCCGGCTGATCGGGATGGTCTTCCAGAAGCCGAACCCGTTTCCGACGATGTCGATCTTCGACAACGTCGCCGCCGGCATGCGGCTCACCGGCATGCGCGGGGAGAACCTGCGCGAGCGCGTGCACAAGTCGCTGCGCGCCGTCGGCCTATGGGGCGAGGTCAAGAACCGCCTCGACCGGCCGGGGATCGGCCTCTCCGGCGGCCAGCAGCAGAGGCTATGCATCGCTCGCACCATTGCCATCGAACCCGAGGTGATCCTCATGGACGAGCCGTGCTCGGCGCTCGACCCGATCGCCACCCTGAAGGTCGAGGAGCTCATCGACGAGCTCAAAGCGCGCTACACGATCGTCATCGTCACCCACAACATGCAGCAGGCGGCGCGGGTGGCGGACACCACGGTGTTCATGCTCGACGGCGAGGTCATCGAGCATGCCCCGACGTCGGAGCTCTTCACCACGCCCAAGGACGAGCGCACCGAGCGCTACGTCACTGGGAAATTTGGGTGATCGGGGGGCGCATGATGCGACAGACAGGTTCCAAATTCCCTTGGAGATTCGGCTGATGCAGGAGACGCGCAGCAACTACCGCGAGGCGCTCAAGGCGCTCGAGCGCCAGACGCTCGAGGCGCTCGACATGGTCGTTCAAGCCCTCGACCGTGCGCTCGAGGCGGTCAGCTACCAGGATGTCGAGCTCGCGAGCATGGTCGTCGCCGACGACGACCGGATCGATGGACGGTATCTCGAAGTCCACCAGGGGATCCTCTCGCTGCTCGCGCTCCAGACCCCGGTGGCCACCGATCTGAGGATCGTGGCGGCGCTCCTTCACGTCATCCGCCACGCCGAGCGGATGGGCGACCAGTGCGTCAACATCGCCAAGCTGATCCCGCTCTCGGGCTACGAGGCGCCCAAGGACAAGGACCTTCTCGACGCCATCGAGCGCATGGGGCAGCTCGCCCGCTCCCTGGTGTCGCAGGCCAAGCAGGCCTTCGCCGAGCGCAACGTCGACCTCGCCTACGACCTCCTGCGCCAGGACAGCGAGATCAACCATCTCAACGTCGACATCTTCAACCGCGCGCTGGCGATCGGCGATGACATCGAGACGCGCGAGTGGGCGATGCACATGATCCTCGTGGCGCGCTGCCTCGAGCGCATCGGCGACAACGCCGTCGACATCGGTGAGCAGACCGCCTTCGTGGTCACCGGGCTGTTCCGCGAGTTCGCGGACGCCTCGCACCCCGGGAAAGCTGCCAGCTGACCCCCGGATGGGCCGGCAGCCCTATCGCTGCCGACCCTGTGGGAGAGAGAGACAGCACGGTAGGCGATGGGCTGACGCCTGGTGTGACGATTTCGGTCTCGCTGGAATGCGATCCGCCGCGCGACAGATGACAGAATCTCAACATCGGGAGGCTGGGGTCGACGTACGTTGTGGGTATGGTGATCGCCACCTCCGCGAGCGGCGCTGCCACGCGCGCCGTCGCCGCTCAGACGCCCGCCGGCGTATTCCCCGATGCCCGGCTCGGGGTTGACCATCCGGCCGGCTGGTGGCCGAGCAAGCCCCGATGTAAGTCCTACGAGGCCGCCGGCTTCGCCTTACTGCAGGTGAGGATCTCCCGCCCGGCGCGGGAACGCTGCCCTGGAGCCAGGGTGGCGCGCCTCGGCGTCAATCGGCCGGACGCGCGATCCAAAACATAACTCTCGATCAAAACATAATCTCAACTTTGGCCATCGGGCCAATGACCACTCACCGCCGCAGGGCTACTTTTTCCTGCAATGAGTAGACGTCCACCTCAAATCATGGCGTTTGGTGGCGGTGGCTTCTCGATGGAGTGGGGCAACACCCTGCTCGACGATCACGTGCTCAGGCTCACCGGCGTCGAGCGGCCTCGCGTCTGTTTCCTGCCCACCGCGAGCGGCGATGCCGATCACTACGTGGTGCGCTTCTACCGCGCGTTTCCCGCCTCGCGCTGTGAGCCCTCGCACATATCCCTGTTCCGGCGGGAGACCGGCGTGGGCGACCCCCGCGCCCACCTGCTCGCACAGGATCTCGTGTACGTGGGAGGCGGCAGCCTGGTCTCGCTGCTCGGCACCTGGCGTGCGCACGGGATCGACCTCGCGCTGCGCGAGGCGTGGGAGGCGGGGGTCGTCCTCTGCGGCGGCTCCGCCGGCTCGCTGTGCTGGTTCGCCGATTCCGTGAGCGCGTTCCACGAAGGCCCCGCGCGCTGTATCGAGGGCCTCGGCTTCCTGCCCTGGAGCAACGCAGTCCACTACGAGGAGGAGGCGCAGCGGCGCTGCGCCTTCCACGAGGCGATCGCCGCCGGCATGGTGCCCGGCTACGGCGCCTCCGACGGCGCCGCGCTCCACTTCGTCGGCAAGGAGCTGGCCGAGGTCGTGAGCTCGCGGCCAAACGCCAGCGCCGTGCACGTGAGCAGAGACGCGGAAGGCGGCCCGATCGGGGTCGGCATCATCGAGCGCGAACTGCCGGTGCGCTACCTGGGCGCCACGCCGGTGCCGCTCCGAGAGGGAGAGGCGATCGCCGCGTGACGGCCCTGCGTGCGCGGCTCTGAAGCACAGATCACCACGTTGCGGCATCCTGAGGTGTGATGCCTGACTGCAGTGATCCCCGTCTAGTTCTGGCGATGGGCGGCGGCGGCTTCACCATGTACGAGCGCGCCCCGGCGCTTGACCGCTTCGTGCTCGCGCTGACCAAGAAGCCCTGCCCGAAGGTCTGCTTCATCCCCACCGCGAGCGGTGACCCGCGCGAACAGGTGACGCGCTTCTACGAGCGCTTCGGCGGGTGGCCGTGCGTCACGAGCACCATCTCCCTGTTCCACCTCGGCCGCGACCGGATCGACCCGATCGAGCGACTGCTCGACCAGGACGCGATATACGTGGGTGGCGGCTCGATGCGCAACATGCTGGCGATCTGGCGCGAGCACGGGATCGACGCCGCGATGCGGACGGCGTGGGAGCGCGGAGTCGTGCTCGCCGGCCTGAGCGCCGGCGCCATGTGCTGGTTCGAGGGAGGGATCAGCATGAGCGGCGGCGCCCCCGAGCCCGTCGCAGGCCTCGGCTTTATCCCCGGGAGCCTGTCCGTTCACCTCGACGGAGAGGTCGAACGCCTGCCCACCTTCCGAGCCGCCGTCGCCAGCGGCGTCCTCCCACCCGGCTACGCCGCCGACGACGGCGCGGCGATGCTCTTCCGCGGCACGCGACTCGCCGAGTGCGTGGCCTCGCACCGCGGGGCGCGGGTGGTCGGGGTCACACCTGACGGCGGCGGCGGTATGAGTGAGGAGAAGCTGCCGGTCCGTCTGTTGCCAGGGGCGGAGGGCGCCCCTGATATTCACTACGAGTCTGATGGCGTGTCCGAGCTGCGGGCGCTGCGGGCGGGTCGGCGGCGGTGGGAATAGGCGTTTCGGGCCTTCGGGCCGCACTCGGACGCCCCGTCCGTGGCGGCTCGCTCGACTGCCCCGTCTAGGCCGGCGTCGAGTCGTTTGACGAGCTTCGCCTGCTCGACGCCGAGCTTCTCGAGCGGCTTCTGCGCGCTCATGTCCTGGACTCGATGCCACGAGCGCGCGACTCGCCTGACACAATCCGCGCTGCTCGATGGCCGGTCAACGCTCCAAGCGCCGTTCCCGTAAGCGCCGCCACGCCGGGGCCGCGCCCCGCGCCGTTCCCTCTCAGCGGCGCGAACACCGTAACCAACGCGAGGTTCTCGCGCGCCAGGAGCGCCAGAGCAAGCCCCGGGCCGATCCGCGCGGCGAGCGTCCGCCGAGCCCGTTCGGCGGCGTCCCTGTCTCCGAGGTCGCGATCTTCGCCGGTCTCATCGCCGTCCTCGTGGGATATTTGAACGGCGGCGGTCCGGCGCTCGCGGGCGGCATCGTCCTCTGCGGCCTCGGGGTGATCGAGGTGACCGCCCGGGAGCATTTCGCCGGCTTCCGCTCGCACACAATCCTCCTGGCCGCGATCCCCACGGTCGGCGTCGAGTACCTCCTGGTCCAGATCATGCCCAGCGCCTGGCCGCGCGTAACCGCGCTCATCGGCGACGCGATCGTCTTCGGACTGATGTTCTGGCTGCTGCGGGGTCGCTGGGCCCGCGCTCGCCAGGCCCGGATCGCACGCCCGCCGCGGGCTTAGAAGAGGCGGCCGGCCTTCGGGCGTTTGGCCTCCGGGCCCCCGGCGG
>JALYZL010000401.1 GCA_030948875.1 Actinomycetota bacterium | reverse complement strand
AGGCCGGACCCCCGCGCCGGCGCGGCGCCCCCCGCGAGTTCGGTCCTCGTCATCCGGCAGGGCACCGCGCTGGCCGAGGTCACCTCGATGAGCAGCGTCCCCGAGCATTTCAGCTCCACCGCCACCCAGGCGCTCGTTGCCGCTGAGCACACGCCGACGCTGCAGTCACTGCACCGCCGCATGCACCCGCTCCGCGTCGTCCCCTACGTTTGGCGCGGCCAGCACCCCTTCTGGTACGTCGAGTTCACCTACCAGGGGAAGCTCGTCGCCGATGTCAACGTGAGTCCGGGCGCCAAGGTTACCGGCGTGTGGACCGGAGCCCAAGCGACTGCGCCATACACCCATGGCGGCTGGGCGTCCGTACTCGCCAGCTGGTGGATCCTGCTGCCGGCGTCGGTGCTGTTCGTGCTTGCCTTCCTCGACCCGCGGCGACTGCGTCGGCTCGCCCATCTCGATGGCCTCGCCGTGCTCGCGTTCCTGGCCTCGTACGTATTACTTGCCGACGCCCACCTCGAGGCCGCCGTGTGGCTCGCGTACCCGCCGCTGATCTATCTGCTCGTGCGGCTCCTCAGAGTCGGGTTCCGCGGCAACGCGACACCGGGGCGGCTCGCGCCGCTTCTCGGTACGCGCGTGCTCGCCGGTGGGCTCGTGCTCATGCTCGGGGCCCGCATCGCGATCTCGTTGCTGGGCCACCAGGAGATCGATGTCGGCTCGGAGTCGGTGTACGGCGCCTACCGGCTGATCCACCACCTGCCGCTCTACTGGGCCGACCCCAACCATGGTGACACCTACGGACCGATCACCTATCTCGCCTACGTGCCGTTCGAGTTGCTCTTCCCGTGGACCGGCGCTCTTAGCAACCTCCACGCCGCAGATGCGGCAGCGATCTTCTTCGATCTCGCGACGGTGGGCGGGCTGATCCCCCTCGGGCGCCGGCTGCGGGAGGGGGCGGCGGGCAAGCGTCTCGGCCTTGTGCTCGCCTGGGCTTGGGCTGCCTGTCCGTTCACCATCATCGGCCTGATCGTTCACACCAACGATGGGCTGGTCGCGATGCTCACCGTGTTCGCGCTGCTCGCGCTCACCACCCCGGTCGTGAGTGGTGCGCTGCTCGGTCTGGCGGCGGCGGCGAAGTTCTCGCCCGCGGCGCTGCTTCCGCTCCTCGCTGCGCCACGCCAGCGTGGGGTCAAGGGCGCGTGCCTGTGCATCGGCGCCTTCACCGTGGTCGTGGTGACGGCAATCGTCTCGTGGCTGCCGCCAGATGGCCTGAGCTACTTCTGGCAGCGCACGATCGAGTTCCAGATACACAGGTTCGACGTGTTCTCGCCTTGGGCGCTGCATCCGAGCCTGCATCCGATCCAAACCGCACTCGAGGTGCTGACGGTGCTGATCGCGGCGGCGGTGGCCTTCGTTCCGCGTGAGCGCTCGCTCGTGCAGGTGTGCGCGCTGGCCGGCGCCGTCAGCATCGCCATCCAGCTCCCCGCGACCCATTGGTACTACTACTACATCATGTGGTTCCTGCCGTTCGCACTGGCCGCCCTCCTCGGCTGGCCGCCTGCGGCGGCTCCTGAGTCCGCGAGCGATCGGGCGGGCGCCGCCGACCTCCTGGTGGCACGCAACGAGCGCGAACTCGTCCTCCCGGTCTGATGCCAATTGTCTTCGCAGCCGTGATGGGCGCCATGATCGGCTCGTTCCTCAACGTCGTGGCTTACCGGCTGCCGCGCCACGAGTCGATCGTCAGCCCCGGATCACACTGTCCGAGCTGCGACACCCCGATCAAGCCATACGACAACGTACCTGTCATCGGCTGGCTGTTACTTTCCGGCCGCTGCCGCTCGTGTCGAGCCGGGATCTCGGCGCGCTACCCGCTGGTCGAGGCACTTACGGCAGCGCTCGCGGTCGGTGTCGTGCTGGTCAGGCACTCACCACACGACATCGCCTTGGGGCTGGTGTTGGTCGTGGTTCTCGTCCCTGTCGTGCTGATCGACTTCGACCATCGGATCATCCCGAACCGGATCATGCTGCCCGCTGCGGTTGCTGGCGTGGCGATCGGGCTGGTCACGCATCCCGCGGGCGTTCCCGAGCAACTGATAGCGGGCGCCTCCGCGGGTGGTTTCTTACTTGTGTTCGCGCTCGCCTATCCCCACGGGATGGGTATGGGCGACGTGAAGCTGGCGGCCGTACTCGGGCTGTTTCTTGGGCGCTATGCCGCCGTCGCGGTGCTGGCCGGCGTGGTGGTAGGAACGGTGGTCGGGACACTGATCATGGCTCGGCTCGGCGTAGCACGAGGCCGCAAGACGGCGGTACCATTCGGCCCCTTCCTCGCCCTCGGCGGCGTTGTCGCGCTGCTCGCGGGACCGGCGATCGTGCACTGGTACCTGCACTCGCTCGTTTAGTTAGCCGTGCAGAATTCGGCCAAAGAACTTCGCGAGTGTCCAGAAGCGACTGGACACCCTAAACCTCGACGGGTGTTCCGCCGATCAGTGTGCAGAGCATGGGACCACTCGCAGCGAAATCGATCATCGGGCTCGACATCGAACCCGGCTACGTGGCCGCGGTGGAGACCAGCTCAGGGGGCGTGGCGGTCCAGCGCGCAGCCGCCGCGCAGCTCGCACCGGGCGTGGTCAGGGACGGCGATGTCGTCGACGTCGTGACGCTCGCCGACGTGCTGCGCAAGCTGTTCGCCGACCACAAGCTCGGTCGCCGTGTCAGGCTCGGGGTCGCCAGCCAGCGGATCGTCATGCGCACCATTGACTTGCCGCCGCTCCGCGACGCCAAGGAGATTACTTCGGCGGTGCGCTTTCAGGCGCAGGAGCACATTCCCATGCCCCTCGACCAGGCGGTGCTCGAGCGCCACTCGCTGGGCATCGTCGAGACGCCTGACGGACCGCGCACCCGGGTTGTCATCGTCGCCGCCCGTCGCGACATGATCGACGGCCTGCTCGCCGCGACGCGGAGCGCTGGTCTCCGTCCTGAGGGGATTGACCTGAGTGCCTTCGCGATGATCCGCGCGCTCTACCGCCCGGGTCTTGACGACGGGACCCTGTACATCAGCGTCGGCGGCATGACGAATCTCGCCGTCGCCGTCGGAACCACCTGTGTCTTCACACGAGTGGTGGCGCACGGGACCGAAGCGATGGCCGGTGAGCTCGCCGAGCGTCGCGGGCTGACGATCGAGCATTCGCGCGGCTGGCTATCCCATGTCGGTGTGTCGATGCCGATCGACGACATCGACGGTGACGCAGAGATCGTCGTCGAGGCACGCACGGTGATTAGCGAGGGGATTCGCCGGATCTCTGACGAAGTTCGCAACTCACTCGACTTCCATCGCGTGCAGCCTGGCACCGCCGAGGTCAAGCGAGCGATTCTCACAGGACCGGCGGTAACCGTTCCCGGCTTCGCGGACCAGCTTGGTGAGGAGATCCAGCTGCCGCTCGAGTCCGGTGTCGTGAGCGAGGCGCGGCCCGGCGCGTTCGGAGACGTCGACTCAGCCAGCCTTGCCGTCGCCGCCGGCCTCGCGGTCGGGGAGATCGCCACATGAAGGCGGTCAACCTCATCCCGAACGACTCGCGCCGCGGGACGCGTTCGAGCACTCGTTCCGGCGGTGCCGTATACGTGCTCCTGGGCACGCTGGCGGTGACGCTCGCGCTCGTCACCGTGTACGTCCTTACGGTGAGCCGAATCTCCGATCAGCAGGCGCAGATCGGTGGGCTGCAGGCGCAAGCGACTCAGGCTCAGGGTGCTGCCCTCCGGTTGGCCCCGTATGTGCAGTTCGCGAAGCTTGCGCAAGCGCGTGCGGACACCATCCGCCAGATCGCCTCCAGCCGATTTGACTGGCAGGCGGCGCTGGCGGGCCTTTCCCGCGTGGTTCCCGCGAACACCTCGCTCCAGTCTCTGGCCGGGGTCCTACCCGGCACGAGTGCCAGCGGTACCGTCGCGACCGCGGCAAGCGCCGCGCTCGGCAGTAGCGTTGCGGCCCCGTCCATCGCGCTGTCCGGATGCTCCGACTCTCAGGACGACGTGGCCCGGCTGATGTCGCGGTTGCGGTTGGTCAACGGCGTGACCCAGGTGTCGCTCCAGAACTCCCAGAAGAGCGCGAGCGCACAGCCTGGAGCGGCGGTCAGCTCCGCTACGGGAGGCGGATGCCCGGCCGACTCACCGTCATTTGCGCTGAGCATCGTCTTCACGCCGGCCGCGAGCACTGGCGTCGCCGGCGTCGGCCCCACGAGCGGCCAGCCCGTGAGCGCCACGGCGACCACGGGAGGATCACGGTGACCGCACGAGATCGGCTCGTCGCAGCGATCGTCGTGGCGATCGTCGCCACCGCGGCTTCGTGGCTTCTGGTGATCGCTCCCAAGCGCGATCAGGCCAACAAGCTCGCCAGCCAGGTCACCGCCGCGCAGACCCAGCTGGGCGTCGCCCGGACGCAGATCGCGACCGCCGAGGCGGACCGGACTGCGTACGCGCGCAACTACCAGGTCGTCGCCGAGCTTGGCAAGGCCGTCCCGCCGGACGCTCAGACTCCGTCGCTGATCTTCCAGCTTCAGAGCGCGGCGTCGAGCGCCCGGGTGGACTTCCGCTCAGTGATGCTGAACCCGGGAGGGACGAGCGCTCCCGCCCCAACGCCGACGCCGGCGGCGAGCACCACGCCGGCTGGCTCTGCCGCGACGGCCGCCGCCCCGTCGGCGACGCAGCCGATCACCATCAGCTTCCAAGGCAACTTCTTCCATCTCGCCAACTTCTTGGGCCGGATCGAACGGTTCGTCGTCGCCAGCAACAACAGGGTCTCGGTCAGCGGTCGTCTGATGACCCTGAACGGGATCAGCTTCGCGGCCGCTCCGAGCGGGTTCCCGCAGATCACCGCGACGATCAATGCCACCACCTATCTGCTGCCGGCCAGCGAGGGCCTCACCCAAGGCGCTCCGTCCACCGGCACAGCCGCTAGCGCGAGCGCCAAGAGCGTGTCGGGCTCCACAACCCCCGCGGCCCCCGCCGCCGCGATCACACCATGAACGTAATCCAGAGCCTCATCGCCGACCTCCGTGAGAAGCGCCTGTGGCCGATCGCGGTTGCGCTGCTCGTGGCCCTCGTGGCGGTGCCCGTGCTTCTCTCGGGCGGGAGCAATGCCAGCCCGCCCGTCGCCTCAGTTCCTCCGGCGGGAGCCTCGAGCGCCGCGGTTCCGGCCCTGCCCGCGGTCAGCGTGACCGCCACTCCGAGTCACGCACGGCTCACCGGGAGGCGGCGGGACCCGTTCACCCAGCAGGTGAAGGCGAGGAGCACCGGTTCAAAGGCTGCTAGCTCGGCCAAGTCGAAGAGCTCGTCGAGCTCAAGCTCGACCAAACGCCAGACCGCGAGCGGATCAGTCGGCGGGACGACCACGACGGTGACCTCGACGCCGACTACGACGACCACCCCGGCTCAGCCCACCCCCACAGGTCTCACGGCCAGCGAGGCCTACCACGTCACCATCGCGCTGACCAGCCCCGGTG
>JALYZL010000368.1 GCA_030948875.1 Actinomycetota bacterium | reverse complement strand
CGCCGGGACAGGCGTCGGGGGCGGTGGTGGCGCGCGCCCCGGTCACGGCGTCTCCTCCGCCGCCGGGAACGCCGCGCGGCTCCGCGCCGCCGCGGCCTCCCAGCGCGCTTCGACGTGCCCGAAGCGCCAGATCGATATCGCCACCGTCCACACGACCACGAACAATCCCACGATGACGTAGCCGGCGGTGTTGAGGTCGAAGCTCGCCAGGTAGTCGCCGAGCCAGCCGTGAAGGTGCAGCTCGGTCGAGAGCAGCCCGACGATCTCGACGCCGCCGACCAAAAAGGCGACGGCGACGGACAGGGCGGTGATCGTGAGGTTGTAGTAGACCTTCCGTACCGGGCGGGCGAAGGCCCAGCCGTAGGCGAAGTTCATGAACAGCCCGTCGACGCTGTCGCACAGCATCATCCCGCCGGCGAAGAGCAGCGGGAGGGTGAGGACCGCGAACCACGGCAGCCCCTGGATGACCGCGGCCGCCGTGCCTCCGAGAAGCAGAACCTCGGTGGCGGTGTCGAACCCGAGGCCGAAGACGAACCCGACGAGGAAGAGCTGCCGGGTGCTGGTGATCGAGGCCATCATGCGCCCGAAGAACCGGTACATGAGGCCGCGCGAGAGCAGCTGCGCTTCGAGCTGCTCCTCGTTGTAGAGGCCGCGGCGCATTTCGCGGAACACCTTCGCGATCCCCACGAGGACGACGAGGTTGAGGGCGGCGATGAGCCACAGGAAGGTCGCCGAAAGGGCCGTGGAGGCGACGCCGCCCGCCACCTCGAAGGTCGAGCTCGGGTTGACCACGGCGCCGAACACCGCCTTGGCGGCAATGGTGACGGCAACGCCCACGACCATGACCACGCTTGCGTGACCGAGGGCGAAGAAGAAGCCGGATCCGAGCGGGCGCTGGCCGTCGGCCATGAGCTTGCGGGTCGAGTTGTCGATCGCCGCGATGTGGTCGGCGTCGAAGGCGTGGCGCAGCCCGAGCGTCCACGCGGTCACCGCCACTCCGATCCCCACTCCGAGCTCGTTGTACTGGAAGTGGCGCGGCAGGATCTCGAGGACGAAGGTGCCCCACCCGGCCACGTTGATCGCGAGAATCACCGTCAGCATCGACGCCACACGCTTGTGCTCGGCGCGCGTCAACGATCGCCACGCCGAGCCCATCCTCCCGATCCTGGTTGCCATGCTCATCCTCCACTCAATTAGGAGGACGAAGGAGCTCTTGCGCCGCCGGCGCCCGAACCGCCCTTCATCCGAGGGACTGGATTCGTCGACGCGGAGGTAGGCGACCGGGCTTGTCCCCCTGAGGGGCATCACCGTTGCGGGACAGCGCCGGAATCTCACCGGACTTCGCTGCGCTACGCGTCACGCCGTCACTGGGTCGGCGCGAGCGCGATCCTACCAGCGGGAGAGCGGCGTGAACGATCCCGCCGACCCGCGCGGGGCGCTACCCGTAGGCGACGGTGAACGGCTTGCCGGCGAAGGGCGCGAGCATGCTGTTGCCGCTGAAGCTCACGGCCACCGTCAGGCCGCCACCCCCTGGCACGGCCTTGCGGTTGCTCAGCTTGATCGAGACCTTCCAGCCGCAGGTCGCGGACACGCTCGAACGCCCCAGCGCCACCTTCTTCTTGCCGCGCTTGAGGAGGACCGACACCTTGCCGCCGCACGCGGCGCCGTTGGCGATCCCGTGCGGGAGGCGCACCTTGCCGCTGAACTTGAAGCGGTAGGGGAACTTGACCGCGTGGTGGGGCCTGGTGGTCACGGGCAGCCCGGCAATCGAGGGCAGCACCGTGTTGAATGTCCGGTCGACCCCCCGGCTCGTGCCGGCCGCATTGGTGGCGACGATCCGGAAGTGGTAGGTGGTGTTGACCTTGAGGTGCGACAGCTTTCCGCTCGCCAGCACCGCAGCCGTGCCGGCAGCCAGGTTGCCGGTGCTCGACTTGCTGCCGTAGCTCGCACTCGTGCCGTAGTCGAAGTAGTAGGTCGCAGCCGACCCGTTGGGGTTGACGGCCGCGTTCAACGTGGCGGTGGAGCCGGTTAGCGACGTAGCCGTGCCGGTGATCACGATGGGCACCGCCGAAGTTGGCGCCGGTGCGCCGACGGTGGCCTGGACCGCGCCGAGGTCGATCGGGCCGGCGGCGGGCCGCGCCGTCCCCCGCTCGTCGGTCATCGGCGCGCCGGTCGCGGTCCCCGCCTTGAGGGCCGGGCTCCCGGTCCCTGGAAGCATGGTGTACATCCCGGGACCGCCGTTGAAGGCCAGGGCGCCGAGCATCGGGTCAGCGGTCAACGGCGTGCCAGTGAGGGTGCCCGTGGCAGCGCTCGAGACGACGATGTTCGGCGGCGAGGCAATGGCCGTCGCGCCGGCCTTGTTCGCGGTGGTGTCGGCGGTCGTGCCCGGTTTTGCGACCACAAGATCGTGCGTGCTCGCGCTCGCGCTGGTGACGCTGGCGGAGAGGATGTTGTTGGCGAGGATCGCCGCCACCGTGGTGCTGGCGGAGTTCGCGTCGTACCCGACCAGGTACAGAGCGCCACCGTCGGCGGCGGTGTTCGCGGCGATCGTGTCGTTGACCAGGATGTCGGCACCGTTGAGGGAGAAGATGCCACCGCCGAGGCCCGAGCCCCCGGTCGCCCCCGTCCCGCCGGCACTGCCGCCGGTCGCGGCGTTGCCCGTGACCGTGGCGTTCTCGGCGACCAGCGTGCCGTGCTGATTGAAGATCGCGCCACCCATGCCGGCGCCCCCGCCGCCCACGGCCGTCGCCCCACCGGCGCCGGCGCCAAACCC
>JALYZL010000346.1 GCA_030948875.1 Actinomycetota bacterium | reverse complement strand
CGTTTCGCCGCTTCTTGTGCTCGTGGCCTTGGTGCTATTCACGCCGATTTTCCGCGAGGCTCGACGCCTGAAGCGGGTCCTGGCACCGACTGTCGGCCCCGAGCCTAGCGACACTTCGTCGTCTCGGGAGCGTGGAACCATGGCGACCGCCGCCTCAACGAAACTCCAGCGGGCTCTTCCGGTGACGGACTCCCGCGACTCGTCCATTGCGGTAGCAACTGAGCAGGCAGCGCTCAGGCGATCCAGTATCGCCGCATGCGAGTTCCGTCCTCGTCGATGCGTACGTCCTCGAGGACTCCGCCAAAGCGTTCTATCACTGCGGCCGAAGCGCCGTTGCCCTCCTCGCACGTCAGCAGGACACGGTCCACGCCCTCGGCACGCGCGATGATGAGGGACTGGCGGAGAATCTCCGTTGCATAGCCGCGACGACGGTACCCCGGACGCACGCCGTACCCGATGTGACCGCCGACGGCAGCGAGGTGGTCGTTGAGTTCGTGACGGATCGAGGTCCGGCCGACAAGCACGCCATCGACCTCGGCGACGAGAAAGGTTGCAGGCACTCGGTCAGCGGGCAGCTGAACGCCGCGGCGGCGGTTACGTAGCCTCGACAGATAGTCAGCCCATCGATCCCGGGGCTCCCAACCCAGAAGGAAGGCGAACGCGTCCTGGGCTAACTCGGCGTGTGCCCTGCGCGCCTCATTCTCGTCATCGCGCTCGAGAGGACGAAGGCGCAGGGTCATTCGCACGGGTTTTACCGGTCGGCGGCGTAGGAGGGTGGCAAGCCGAAAAATCCTGGCCTCATAAACCAGTCGAGACCCTCCGTCGGCCCAAGAGAAGCCAGGCGGAGGACCGATGCTCTGCGACGGACCTGGCCGCAGCCGGCTATCGCTTTCCATGCGATCCAGCAGCGCTGCAGACCGAACCGACCCGAGAGCGGTGGCCTGATGCAACCGGGTCCGACGCCGAGGATGGAGCGACATACGGGCGCCGACGGCCGGAAGCCACGCCGTTAGGCCCGGCCCCGCTCGTCGCCGTAACCAGGGCTGGCGTGGCGGCATGCAGCGCTGGCACCATACCTATGCAGTATCACCGCGTGGCGCTGAGGCAGCCTGTCGTCTCCGGCGGTCACCCTCGCGCTCGGAATTGGCGAAAGCACAAGCCTGGCGCTGTTCGACCGGGCGCTCGTCTTCACGCGAATGGGGAAGCGAGGCGTAAGGTCTGACCGATTGAAAGCGGCAGCGGGCCGGGCGTTCAGTGGGCGGGTGGGAGCCGGCCGACGCCGATTTGCTGAGGCTGCCCCGTTGCACCAAGAGGGAACGTGAGCTCATTCGGCACGACGTGATCGCATTGACGACGGAGCAGCAAGAACGAGTAGCGCTGACGGGCTGCTGCGCGTCGTCCAACTCAGTCGTCCCAGCCGACGCTTTCGAGCCAACCGGTCCGCCCGGGCGAGGCGGGAGCGTGATATCGCCGCAACGCGTGGCGCTGTGCGCAGAACGCTGGCTCGAAGACCTGCGGGCTACGGGATCCCGGTGACTGCGACCGTAGTGTGGCTCTTACTTCTGCGTCGTCACGTCTCCCAGCCTGCCCGGCGCCGTTGGCCCCCGAGCCGTCGCCGCCACCCGGGCGCGAGCGACGCGACCGAGTTCAGGCCGGGTGGTCTGACCACAAGTCTGCGAAGTGCGAAGTCCAACGCTTTATGCGTTAGTCGCCGTTGTGGTCGCACCCCTGGCCCGTTCCCAGCGAGGGCCGAGGGGATCGCGTGGATGGCGACACCGGCGCGCCGAGGTGCTGGCGGCTGGCCAAGCGCTGACGCCTGTTCCTGATCAGACGACGGGCGGCAGCGCCCTCTGTCTCCGCCCCCGACGCTGTACGCGCTCGGACCCGGCCCGGCCGGCCGGCCGTGGCCGCGCGTTAGCCGCCGTCTTGGTTATCGCCGCCGTCTTGCTGGTCTGCGTCACGGTCGTGGTGGTGGTGGTCTGCGGAGCGGGTGCGGATCTCGAC
>JALYZL010000342.1 GCA_030948875.1 Actinomycetota bacterium | reverse complement strand
CCAGCACCTCCCGCGCTGCTGCCGCCGCCCAGCAGGCCCTGAGCGCGCAGCGCCGCGCGGCGGGCCTCGTCAGCGGAGAGCTCGGGAACGGACACGGCCGCGATCCTGCCAGCCCAAGCAGCAGCACGCCGCGAGCGTTACCCTGCCGGGCGCCGTGATCCTCGCGATCGACCAGGGCACGACGGGCACGACCTGTCTCGTCTTCGACGACCAAGCCGAGCTCATCGGCCGCGCGTACCGTGAGTTCGGTCAGCATTTCCCCGCGCCCGGATGGGTGGAGCACGACGCCGAGGAGATCTGGCTGGTCACGCAGGCGGTGGCGGGCGAGGCGCTCGACGACGCCGGCCTGCGCCCCGGCGAGCTCGACGCGGTGGGGATCACTAACCAGCGCGAGACCGTGTGCGTGTGGGATCCGGAGACTGAGGAGGCGCTGCACCGGGCGATTGTGTGGCAGGACCGCCGCACGGCGGCTCGCTGCGATGCGCTCCGGGCTGCCGGATACGAGCCGCTCGTGCGCGCACGCACGGGCCTGGTGCTCGATCCATATTTCTCGGGCACGAAGATCGAGTGGCTGCTCAAGAGCGAGCCGGACCTACGCGAGCGGGCCGAGAACGGCCGCGCCATGTTCGGGACGATCGACGCGTGGCTGATCTTCAAGCTCACCGGTGAACGCGCGACCGATCCCTCGAACGCCTCGCGCACCATGCTTTTCGACATCGGGGCCGGCGCGTGGGACCCGGAGTTGCTCGAGCTCTTTGGGGTTCCCGCCCGCTCCTTGCCAGAAGTCCGCCCGAGCGCCGGTACGGTGGGGCTGACCCGACCCGATGCCCTGCACGGGCATGAGGTCCCCGTGGCCGGCGTCGCCGGCGACCAGCAGGCGGCTTTGTTCGGGCAAGCCTGCGTCGACCGCGGCCTGTGCAAGAGCACCTACGGCACCGGGTCGTTCGTGCTCCAGAACACGGGCCCCAAGCGCCCGCCCCCCGCTCCCGGCCTGCTCGGAACCGTCGCATGGGGCATCGGCGAGCGTCTCGACTATGCGCTCGAGGCGTCGATCTTCGCGACCGGGGCCGCCGTGCAGTGGCTGCGGGACGGATTGCAGATCATCGAAAAGGCGGCGGACACCGAGCCGCTCGCGGCATCGCTCGACAGCAACGACGGGGTCTACTTCGTCCCCGCGCTCACGGGCCTCGGTTCTCCCCACTTCGATCCCTACGCGCGCGGGACCATCGTCGGCCTGACGCGCGGATCGACCAGGGCCCACCTCGCGCGGGCGACGCTCGAGGCGATCGCATATCAGAACCTCGATGCGGTGCGCGCGATCGAGGCGGTGAGCAACGAGCCGCTCGCCGAGCTCCGCGCCGACGGCGGCGCCACCGCCAACGCGTGGCTCATGCAGTTCCAGGCCGACGTGCTCGGCGTGCCCGTGCTCGTGCCCGAGATCGCCGAGACGACGGCGCTTGGCGCTGCCTATCTGGCCGGCGTCGGGATCGGGATGTGGACCATCGATCGGGTCGGCGCGAGCGCGCGCGAGCGCCGGCGCTACGAGCCGGCGATGAGCGGGGACGAGCGCGAGACTCTTCACCACGGGTGGCGACGGGCGCTCGAGCGCGCGCACGGATGGGTCGAGGCGTAGCCTGAAGGTGAGCGCCATGCCAGAAGAATCCGAGTCCGTAGACCTCGACCTCCTTGCCGCCTCGCTGCGCGCCGACTCCAGTGACCTAGGCGCGTTCGTCGAGAGCCTGGCCGTGAAGCTCGAGGGCGCGATCCCCCAGCGGGTTCAGGTCGATCGACGCCGTGACGGGATGTTCGGACCGAAGCTGGTGCGCCAGATCGTCGTCGACCTCGGCGACCAGCGACTCGAGCTTCGCTACGCGCGCTCGCTGGACACCCGGCGCGCAAAGCTGTCAGGCGGGATCGTGCTCAAGAGCGAGCAGCTCGACACCGACGCCTGGCTGGCCGCCCTCGGCGGAGCCCTGGCCGATGAGGCGAGGCGTAGCGAGACAACGCGTCAGGCGCTGCAGCGCCTGCTGATCTAGGAGATTGACAATGGGTTTCTTCAGCCGTCCAGATGATGACCAGCAGGCCCAGGCGCAGGAGCCCGAGGCGGCGGCGGCCACGGCCGAGAACGGCGGACCACAAGAGGCGCCGCACGCCGGTGGCTACGAGGCGGGATCGCTCGAGGGCATCCCGCAGTCCGGGCGCGAGCGGATCGCGCGGATGAAGCAGGACGTCGCCCGCGGGTTCTTCACGAGCGACCTGTCGGTCAACGAGTTCCTGCTCGTCAAGCAGTCGGGCTTCGAGCCCCTCGGGCTCGTGCTCGGGAGCTCGATCTACCACATCGGCTTTCAGCAGGCGATGTGGAACCAGAGCCAGGAGATGGCCGTCCTCACCCAGGCCATGTACCACGCGCGCGAGCTGGCGATGACGCGCATGGAGGAGGAGGCCGATCAGCTCGGGGCCGACGGGATCGTCGGCGTCCGGCTCGAGATCGGCCGCTACCAGTGGGGCGCCGATCTCGCCGAGTTCATCGCCGTGGGCACGGCGGTCAAGCACAACGCCGGCGAGCTCCACCGGGCTCCCAACGGGCGTCCGTTCACGTCCGATCTCAATGGCCAGGACTTCTCGACCCTACTGCGGTCGGGTTACCGGCCGGCAGGCTTGGTGATGGGCAATTGCGTCTATCACGTCGCCCATCAGGGCCTGCGCGCATCGTGGAAGCAGATCGGACGCAACCTGGAGCAGACCAACTTCACCCAGGCGCTGTACGAGGCCCGTGAGCTGGCGATGGAGCGGATGACCAATGAGGCGAACGAACTGCAGGCGGCGGGGATCGTCGGCGCCCGGATCGCCCAGGGCAGCCACGGCTGGGGCGCGCACGTGATCGAGTTCCTGGCCATCGGGACCGCCGTCGTACCGGTCGACGTCGACCATGAGATCGAGAAGCCCTCGCTCGTGCTTCCGCTGAGCGGCTGAGCGTGCCCGACGTAGAGCTCAAGCCGCAGGTCTACAAGGATCCGCGCCCGAAGGAGTACTTCGACCGCTTCCACGAGCGCTCGCGCACGCGCGATCCCAACGCCTTATACGAGTTCGTACACGTAGTGACCATGCTCCACGCGCTGATCTCCTACCGAGCCCGGGCGATCGGCACGGAGAACGTCCCGATGGGCCCGGTGATCCTCGCTCCCAACCACGCGTCGTTCATGGATCACTTCTTCACCGGGGCCTTCATCCGCCGCCGGGTGCGCTTCATGGCCAAGTCACAGATGTTCAAGGCGCCCCTCGGGCCACTGGTCTACAGCCCCGGCGGCGTGTTCCCCGTCCGCCGGGGCCACCATGACGAGGAGGCGTTCATCACCTCTTTCGAGATCCTCGGCCGTGACGGCGCCGTCGTCATCTACTGCGAGGGCGGGCGCTCGCGGGCCGGCGGGCTCGCCGATTCCGCCAAGCCGGGCATCGGCCGGCTCGCGCTCCAGACCGGCGTTCCCGTCGTCCCGGTGGCGATCCTCGGCTCCTACCAGGTGCGCAACTGGAAACGCCTCCACTTCCCCAGGGTCACCGTGCAGTACGGCAAGCCTTTCAAATTCGAGCGCGTCGAGGATCCGACGCGCGAGCAGCAGCAGGAGACGGCCGACTACATCTTCGGCCGGATCAAGGAGCTGCACGGCGAGCTCGCCCGGGTGGGCCACCGCGCGGCGATCCGCAACGCGCGCCGCAGGAGCGGTGCAGAGCAGCCGGCCGCGGGCGGCGCGCCCGCGCTCTGAGCGGGCGCTCCCCTTGCGCCCCTTGTGACGCGTGGTACGATCGCCGCCGAAGTAAGTCGGGGCACGCCTGAAGGGCTCGGGCGAACCGGTAAGCGGGGAACACCGGCGGACCATTGACGCACCGCGTCTGGTTCGGGGACAACAGAAGGGAGAGAACAGTGAGGCGATTGACACGGCTGCTCGCGGCGGGCGGACTACTGGCCGCTTGCTCGGCGGCGCTGCTGGCCGCTGGGGGCGCAGGAGCCTCGGCGGCGGGCGGTCTGCCCACCTTGACCATTGCGCTGAACGGCAAGACGGTCGTGGTCGGCGGATCGACGGTATCGGGCGCGGTGAACGTGCAGACGACGGTGACAGGTAAGGCCATGGGCTCACCGTTGCTGTTCAAGCTGGCCACCGGGGTGTCTCCGTCCGCGTTCGCACAAGCGACGCAGGCAGTGGGCGCGCATCATGGAGACCTGAACTACCTCAGTCCCTACGGATCGATCGTGTTCAGCGCGCCCGCCCCCAAGGGAACGAGCTCCGCGCAGACGCTGCTTGCGCCGGGCACGTACTTCGCCATCGATGCCAAGAACGGCAACGGTATGCCACCGCACACGTTGGTGACCATCAGCCAGTCGGCGAGTCCGGCGTCGCTGCCCGCTCCGGGGGCCACGGAAGCCTCGATCGACTTTGGCTTCACCGGCCCCAAGACGTTGCACGACGGGGAGCTCGTGCGCTTCGTCAACGGCGGCTTCGTCGTGCACATGGATGTGTGGGAGAAGGCCAAGAACATGGCCGACGCCAAGCTGCTGGTGAAGGGCCTACTGGCCAACCAAAGCCAGCGCAAGCTCGGCAAGCTGATCACGGGCTTCGGCTCATTCGCGGATCCGATGTCGACCGGCGGGATGTTGCAGAAGGTGATCACCGAGAAGCCGGGGATCTACGTGCAGAGCTGCTTCGTGGCTACCCAGGACGGGGTCCCCCACACCGCGATCGATATGGAGCGCATAATCAAGATCGTCAAGTGACCGATCGCTTGCGGTCGCGCGGCCCGATCGAGGGTCGCGCGGCCGCTACGCGGTGGCGGTAGCGGCGGCCTCGGCGAGCCCGAGCTCCTCGATCGCCGCCTCGCGTAGCTTGTACTTCTGCACCTTGCCCGTCACCGTCATCGGGAACGAGTCGACGAGCTTGACGTAGCGCGGGATCTTGTAGTGCGCGATTCTGTCACGACAGAAGTCGCGTACGCCGTCCTCGACGAGCGACGCGCCCTCGCGCACCACTACCCACGCCATCAGCTCCTCGCCGTAGCGCTCGTCGGGAACGCCGATCACCTGCACGTCGGCGATCTCGGGATGCGCGTAGAGGAACTCCTCGATCTCCCTTGGGTACACGTTCTCGCCGCCGCGGATGACCATGTCCTTGCTCCGTCCGACAATGCGCACGTAGCCGTCGGCGTCCATGGTGGCCAGGTCGCCGGTATGCATCCAGCGACTGGCGTCGATGGCCTCGGCGGTGCGCTCGGGATCGTTCCAATAGCCGCGCATGACCGAGTATCCGCGCGCGAGAAATTCACCAGGTTCGCCGCGCGGTTGGGTGTGCCCGGTCACCGCGTCGATGATCTTGATCTCCATGTGCGGCATTACCTGGCCGACCGTCTCGCAGCGGTGCTCGAGGGTGTCATCGGTCCGAACCTGGGTGGTGACCGGGGAGGTCTCGGTCATGCCGAAGGCGATCGACATCTCCCTGATGCCGATGTCGTTCATCACCCGCTTCATGACCTCGATCGGACAGGGCGACCCGGCCATGATCCCGGTGCGCAGCGAGCCGAGATCGAACTCGCGAAAGCGCGGATGCTCGAGCTCGGCGATGAACATCGTGGGCACGCCGTAGAGGCTCGTGCACCGCTCCTGGGCGCACGCTCGAAGCGTCGCCTCCGGGTTGAACACCTCGGCCGGATAGACCATGCAGGCGCCGTGGTTGGTGGCGCCGAGATTCCCCATCACCATCCCGAAGCAGTGATAGAGCGGCACCGGGATGCACACCCGGTCAGCCTCGTTGTAGTCGAGCAAGCCGGCGACGAAGTAGCCGTTGTTGAGGATGTTGTGGTGGCTGAGGGTGGCGCCCTTGGGGAATCCGGTGGTGCCGCTCGTGTACTGGATGTTGATCGGGTCGTCGAGGTCGAGCTCGTCCATTCTCGAGCGCAGCGCATCCTCGGTCGAGCCCCCGTCCGCGAGCTCGGCCCAGTCGTCGGTGTCAAAGAAGATGGCGTGCTCGAACGAGGGGAGCGAGTCGCGGACCGCGTGCACCATCTCCACGTAGTCCGAGCCTCGGCATTCCTGGGAGGCGAGCAGCCACCGGCAGCCCGAGTGCCCGAGCGCGTACTCGAGCTCGTTGGCCCGGTAGGAGGGGTTGATGTTGACGAGGATGACGCCGAGCTTCGCGGTCGCGAACTGGGTCAGCGTCCATTCCGCGCGGTTTGGGCTCCACACCCCGACGCGGTCGCCGCGCTCGAGGCCCGCCGCGAGCATCCCGCGGGCCAGGCGATCGACCGCGTCGCCCAGCTCGGCGTAGGTGTAGCGGAGGTTCTGGTGAACGGAGACGAGCGCGTCCGAGTCAGGGACCCGAGCGACGGTGCGTTCGAGGTTCGCGCCGATCGTCTCGCCCAGGAGCGGGCGATGGTCGGCGCCGTGGGCGTAGGACAGGGTCATCGAACTGCCTCCTTCCTCGAACACGGCGATGCTACCGCCCAGCGGTAGCGTTCGCGGGTCCATGGTCGCCTTCCTCGTCTCGCCGGCGGGCGGCTAGTTCACAGGCTGCCGGTTCGAGCTGGGCGCGGTGGGTGCGAGGGGCCCGTTCCGCGCGTGAGGCAGGTCAGGCGTCGGCGTGCGGTGCGCCGGTAAGGGTATCTTCGGCGAGCGGCGTGTCTGCGAGGGGATCTTCGGTGAGCGTCTCCTCTGCCTCGCTCGTGCCGCTGGCCGCCGCGAGCTTCCTGGCGTTCTTCTTCGCCTGCTTGTCCTGCCGGCGCTCGCGGAGCCGGCTCTCGCGAGTGAGCTTTGCCATTGTGGTTTTCTTCTTACCGCTTGAGGCCATACCTGTCCGTCCTTAGCTGTTGGAGATCGGAGCTTCGACGACGGAGGGCCCAAGCGGGCCCTCCGCCCCCGGTCAACGTCGGCTAGAGCGTCTGGACGTTCGCTGCCGCCGGGCCCTTGGGGCCCTGTTCGGCGTCGTAGCTCACCTTGGCGCCCTCGGCCAGCGACTTGAAGCCGCTGCCCTGGATCGCCTTATGGTGCACGAACAGATCCTTGCCTGCCTCATCGGGGGTGATGAAGCCGAAGCCCTTGTCGTCGCTGAACCACTTTACGGTTCCTGTTGCCATGTTGTTCCCCTCCGGGGATATGTGCACTGCGAAACGCGGAGGGTGCTGCGAGGCAACAACTGCGGAAACGCGGGGCACTGCTTTTGGTCGAAATCGTATTCGACCCGTAAGTGCAGTCTAGCGGCGGCGGTGCAATCATGGCTTGATGCTGCGGCTGGACTGGGAATCGCCGGAAGAGCTCGATCTGTTCGCGCCGCTCGTCTGAACGACCTTGCCCGGAGCGCAGGAGCAAAAGGCCGCCGATTTTCGTGCCTCGCGGAGACGCTCGATCACGTCCGCGCGCTCGACGGCGCCACCAGGCTGCCGATCTCCGTCGATCTCGAGCACGGATACGGCCCCGAGCCCGGCGACGGCGCGCTGGCCATCATTCGCGCGGCCGAGGCAGGAGCCGTCGGCGGCTCGATCGAGGACTACGACCCCGACAAGGGGATCTACGAGCTCGGCCGTGCCGCGGAGCGGGTGGCGGCTGCGAGCGAGGCGGCGGCCAGTCTCGGCTTTCCCTTCACGCTCACAGCCCGAGCCGAGAATCACATTCGCGGCAACCCCGACCTCGAGGACACCGTGGCACGCCTGCAGGCCTACGAGCGCGCCGGCGCCGACGTCCGCTACGCGCCCGGCCTGCCTACCAGCGAGGAGATCAAGGCCGTGTGCGACGGGGTGTCAAAGCCCGTCAACGTTCTCGCCAACCCCGCCCTGTCGATGCACGAGATCGTCGAAGCCGGCGCGCATCGGGTCAGCGTGGGAGGGGCGCTGGCGTGGACGGCGATCGGAGCGATGGCGGCCGCAGTCGACGAGATGAGCCGGCTCGGCGTATTCGCATCGCTGGGGTCAGGAGCCCAAGTCAGGGAGTGGGTGGGCTGAGCGGCCCGCGCCCGCCGGGCGTCGCGTCACAGACCGCGGGCTTCGCGGCACTCTAGGGCTGATGGAAGATACGGATGCGTTTTCGCTGCTCTACGAGCGCGAGGGAGAGGCGGTGCTCGTGTTCCTAGCCCGCCGGACGCTCGACGTGGAGACGGCGGTGGAGCTGACGGCGGAGACGTTCGCGATCGCGCTCGGTGCCTGGGGGCGCGTGCGCGAGCTCGGCGCCGAGCAGGCGCGCGCCTGGCTCTTCACCGTCGCGCGCCGACGCTACGGGCGTTATCTGCGCAAGGCCCGCGTGGAGCGCAGGGCGGTTGAGCGGATGGGCATCCGCGTGCCCACCGTCCATCACGACGATCTCGCGTTGATCGAGGAGCGGGCGGGACTGAGCGAGTTGCGCGCCGCGCTCGGGCCCGAGCTCGCGCGTCTCAGCGACGGGCAGAGGCAGGCGCTGCAACTGCGCGTGGTCGAGGAGCGCCCCTACGACGAGGTCGCCCTCACGCTGGGGATCAGCGAGCAGACGGCCCGCGCGCGCGTCTCGCGCGGCTTGCGCGCGCTCACCCGCGCGCTCGAGCCCCACCTGGACACCCCGAAGGAGGTCTCATGAGCGAGCGCCCGCGGGTCCTCGTAGAGCTCGGAGACGAGCTCGACAGCGCGGCACGGCAAGTGCTCACGGATAGGCGTCGGCGGCTCGGGCCGGGCCGCGGTCCCTCCGTGGGTGGCGTGATCGCCGCGCTCGCGGCGGCGGCTGCGGTGGCCGTTGCGGTGGCGGCGATCCTCTTGATCGGGCATCGCCACGGAGGTTCAGGGACGGCGGGCAGCCGGCGGCCGGGCGTCACGGTGCCGCGGGGTGAGATCCTCGACCGCAACGGGCGCGTACTCGTCGGGAGCCGGAGGGCCATCGATGTCCAGATCGCCCCCGCCGATCTGCCCGTCCCCGTCAGCGGCGGCAATCTCGCGACGCTCACGGCGCCCCCCGCCGCCGATCAAGCCGTGTATGACCGGCTCGCCTCGGCCCTGGGGATCTCGATCCGCCGCCGCGCCTGCGTGCTCCCCCGGCACGCCGCTCAGCTGACAGAGATCGCCTGCGATGTCGCCCACTCGCTCTACGGCCTCGGGTCCGACAACGTCACGGTGGCGAGCGACCTCGAGCCGAGCTCGGCGCGCGCGGTCACCGGCGGCCTCCCGGGCGTGACCGCGGCGACCGTCTACCTGCCGATCTATCCCTACCGCGGCCTCGCGGCCCAGGTGCTCGGCTCAGTGGGCGCGATCACCGCCACGGAGCTCCAGGAGCCGCGGTTCCGCGGGGTGCCGCCGGACGCGGTCGTTGGCCAGACCGGCCTCGAGTCGTTCTACGACCGATACCTGCGGGCCCGGGACACGCTCAAAACGACCCTCGACCTCGGGCTCGAGCGGACGGGACAGTCGTCGCTGGCGACATCGATCGCCGGCAACGCACCGGGCGGCGCGGCGGCGGGGGCGGGCGCGTTCGTGGCCATGAACCCGCAGAACGGACAGGTCCTCGCGATCGGGTCACTCCCGACCTACGACGCCAACATCTTCACCAAGCCGATCGCGGCGTCGAGCTACAGCAAGCTCGTCAGCCCGAGGAGCGACGATCCGCTCAACAATCGCGCGACCGACGGCCTATATCCGACGGGCTCGCCGCTGAAGGCGATCACCGCGGCCGCGGCGCTCGAGAGCGGCACCTGGAGCGTCGCCGACACCTATGACGACACCGGCCAGTACTGCTTCGCGCCGCGAGGGTTATGCCTGCACAACGCGGGCCAAGTCGCGGGCGGCGTGCTCGACGTGGCCAGCGCGATCAAGGTCTCCGACGACGTCTTCTTCTACAACCTCGGGGCAAGGCTCAACGTCGACCCGTCCAACCACCCCCTGGGCGGCCCGCTGCAGCAATGGGCCCGCCGGTTCGGGATCGGACAGCCGACGGGGATCGATCTCCCCTATGAGGCGTCGGGGAACCTGCCCGACCCCCGGTGGCGTGCCGCGATCAGCAAGGTCGAGCTTCAATACGAGAAGAAGCATCACAGCGGGTGCTGCACGATCGCCTACGCCGGCCCGTGGACGGTCGCCGACAACGTCAACCTCGCGGTCGGGCAGGGCGACCTCCTGGTCACGCCCCTGCAGCTCGCCGTCGCCTACGCGGCGATCGCCAACGGCGGCACGATCGTGCGCCCGCACATTGGCTCGGCTGTCGTGAACTCGGCCGGCGTACTCCGGAAGATCGACCCGCCGCCGTCGCGGCACATCAACATCAATCCCGCCTACCTGGACGCGATCCGGCGCGGCCTGCGCGAATCGGCATCGGCTCCTGGCGGCACCTCGTCGCCGGTCATGGCGAGCTTCCCGAAGCCCGTATACGGCACAACCGGGACCGCCCAGCACGTGGGCCAGCCCGATCAGGCCTGGTATGTCGGCTACGTCCCCGCCACCGCGACGAGCAAGCCGATCGTCGTGGTGGTCACGGTCGAGAAGGGCGGGTACGGCGCGGTCGCCGCGGCGCCGGTGGCGCGACAGATCCTCTCGCGGTGGTTCCTGGGTAGGCCGGGGCCATACGTGGCCGGGACCTCGGCCACACGCTGAGTGGCGCACTCACTTGTTCAGGTCGAGCACGGTCTGCGGGTCGGGGATGACGTGATCCTCGGCCCCCTCGTCAGGGATGATCGCAGTCCCGATGGCGAAGAACTCGATCACGTGGCTTCCCCAGCCGTGGTTGTTCTCATGGATGTCGACGCCGACGATTCCCTCGGCCTGGGCCTCGAGGGCTTCGGCCTGCATTCGTTCCATTGCCAGCTCGCGCGCGTCGTAGAGCGCTTGGGTGAAGTTGGGGAGCTCGACGTTGCGCCCGGTGTTCCCGAGCGACTGCTTCCAGCTTTGGTGCGCGACGTGGTACACGCATGAGCCCATGACCATGGCCACGGGTCGATGGCCGGTCTGGAGGACGGCCCAGAACTCCTGGCCGCTGAGATCGGAGGTGAAGGGGCGGCCCGAGGGGGCGCGGTGGAGCTTGCCGCCGCGGTGCTTGACCGCGGTTCCCATGGCGACGAACTCCGCCATGTTCTGCCCCCAGTCGTAGCGGCCGATGTTCAGACGCACGCCGACGATGCCGTCGGCGCCGAGCTGGTCGGCCTCCTCCTCCATCCGCGTCATCGCTAGCTCGCGCGCCTCGTACATGGCCTGGGAGAGCACCTGCATCTCCTGGCTCTGCTTCCACATCGATTGCTGGTAGCCGATGTGGTAGATGCTCGAGCCCATCACGAGTCCCACCGGCTGAAAGCCGGCGTGGCGGACGAGGAGGAACTCGTTGACCGAGAGGTCGCTGGTGTAGAGGCCGGACTTGTTCTGCTCGATGCGCGCGCGGCCCGCCTCGGGCACTCCCTCGGTGCTGGTGGGGTCGTAAGCCATTGGAGTAGTTCCTTTCGAGGTGCGGCGCTAAAGGGAGAGGATCGTCATTGGCTTGTGCGCGTCGTGACTGTGGGCGAGGGCCGACCGCAGTGCGGCGTCCTCGCGGATAGCCGTGCCCATCACGTGGAAGGTCACCTCGAGATCCTCGCAGTCGACCATGTTGCGCCTCACCGAGTGGGTGCGCGCGTGCTCGTCGATCTGCACCCCGACGATCCCGTCGGCACCGAGCTGCTCGGCCTGATAAACGACGGTGCCGACGGCCTTCTCCCTGGCGGCGTAGACGCCCTGGGTGAAGTCGCCAAGTTCCTGGTTGACCCAGGAGGCTCCGCCCCACCCGCCGGTGGTCGCACGCTGGGTCTGCCACGAGGCGGGGACGTAGTGGACGCTCGTGTGCGCGGCGATGCCCACGGGTCGAACGCCCGCCTTGCACAGCTGCACGAACTCCTGGCCGCTGAGATCGGTGAGCACGGTCTCTCCCGCGGGATGGTGCATATGCGGGGGCAGCCGCACCGCGGTGCCGACGGCGACGAATTCGATCGAGCGCGCGGCCCAGTCGTGGGCGCCCTGGAGGATCCTCACCCCGACCACGGCGTCGGCGGCGGCGAGGTGCGCCTCATCGAGCAACCGCTTGAAGGCGAGGCTGCGACAGTGGTTGAAGGCACCGGAGAGGACCGTCACTTCCGTGGGGACGCTGTAGTACACCGGCTGCCAGCCGACGTTGTAGATCGAGGAGCCCATGACCTGGGTCAGCGGCTGCACGCCGAAGCCGGCGAGCAGCGTGAACTCGTTCACCGACAGATCGCTGGTGAATAGGCGCGGCTTGCCCTCGCTCGAAGCGAGCTCGCGCAGGCGCGCCTCGGCGGCGAGCGGCAAACCGCCCGCTTCGATCCGCCGGAGCGACTCCTGTGCCTCCTGCTCGGCCTGCTCGGCTGCTTCCGCGCGCTGGCGGTCGGCGTCCTTGTCCTCTTCGCTGCGGTGGCGAAAGAGCGGCATCAGGCCGCCGGCCCGGCGGCGGCCGAGCTCGGCACGTGGGCATTCAGCCACGCGCACAGGTCGTCCATCACCTGCCCTTGCTCGGGCTCGTTGAGGATCTCGTGATAGAGGCCGGGGTAGGACTTCACCGTCAGGTCGGCCGCGCCGATCCGGTCTCCGAGCATGACGCTGCCCTCCGTCGGGCACAAGCCGTCGGCGGTGCCGTAGAGGATCAGCGTTGGGATCGTGATCTCGGGAACGCGGCTCGGGAATGACTCGATGGCGGCGCCGAGCTCGGCGACGGTGCGTGCGGGCAGCTTCCCGTGGTGGACGAGGGGATCGGCGTTGTAGGCCTGCACCACGGCAGGGTCGCGGCTCACGAGCGAGGAGTCGACGCCGATGACCGGGAGGCGAGGGGTCAGCATCGATAGCGTCCTGGCGGCGATCCGCACGACCGGGGACGCCGCCTCGAGCGCGGCGAGCGGCCCCGAGAGCACGAGGGCGTCGAGGCGATCCTGGTGACGCAGCGCATAGCACAGCGACACCGTCCCGCCCATGCTGTGCCCGAGCAGGAACACGGGCCGCCCCGGGCTTTCCTCGGCGGCGCGGAGGACGAGCGTGTCGAGGTCGGCGACCGCCTTGTCCATCCGGTCGATGTAGGCGCGCGGCCCGCCGGAGCGACCGTGGCCGCGATGGTCGAGCGCGTACACGGCGTAGCCCTCGCCGACGAGCCGATCGGCGACGTGCGTGTAGCGCCCGCTGTGTTCCCCCGCACCGTGGGCGATGACAACCACGCCGCGGCAGGGACCGGGCGGTAGCCATGCCTGCGTGAAGATGCTGACGCCGCCCGCGCCCGAGAACGTGCCCTCGCTACGGGCGGGAGTCGCGGCGGCCACTATCGCTCGTCCGCCCAGGGTACGATGACGGCATCCTCGTGGGGCGAGTCGCGGGCGACGACATACTCGGCTGGCTCGCGGTCGGAGAGGTTCTCGAGGATGTGGGTCTCGCGCGGCGGAACGTAGATAAGGTCGCCGGGCTCGAGCATCAGCTCCTCTTCGAGATGATCGCCCCACTTGACCCGGAGCTGCCCCGAGAGCATGTACACGGCGCTGTCGCAGTCCTCGTGGTAGTGCGGGAGGGAGCGGGCCAGGGGCGGGACCCGGAACACTGCCATGTAGATGTTCTGAGCGCCCGCGGTGGCCTGCGAGATCTCAGATCCCCCAACCACTCCACGCGGCGTCGAGCGATCAGGGCCGGGCTTGACGACCCTCATCTTCGCGAGTCTAGCTCCGCGCGCTCGCGCGGCGCGATCTCGTAGGCTCAGTTCACCGATGGGTCCGGCGGCATCCTCGCCACCAGCGCGTAGCTGCCGCCCTTTCTCGTCAGCACGGATTCCCACAGTCCGCCCGGATTCTCGGCGAAGGCGTCCTCGCGCCGGGCCGTCTCGACGATCCAGTCGCCCCGCTCGAGCTCGCCGTCGAGCTGCCCCGGCCCCCAGCCCGCGTGTCCGACGAAGGCCCGGGCCCGGCGGACGCCGGCAGCGATCTCCTCCGAGGAGCTGCCGGCGCCGAGGACGCCGATGTCGTCGAAGGCCACGAGCGCGGCGTCGCTCGGATCCTCGAACTCGGCGACGACGATCACCGAGCTCGGCTGCACCGGCCCGCCGATGAACACCGGTTCATCAGGGTCGACGAGCTCCTCGAGCTGCGCCACGGCGTCCAGTACCGTGGTCTCCGATGGGCGGTTGAGCACCACGCCCAGTGCTCCCTCCTCGCTATGCTCGACGACGAGCACCACGGTGCGCCAGAAGTTCGGATCGAGCAGCGACGGTCCGGCGATCAGCAGTTGTCCTCGGGCGGACTCCATCAGCGTGAGGGCACGCGTGCCGGGATCGGGCGACGGTTCGCCCGGGCCGTTACTCCGGCGCTTGGGGCGTTTGCGACGGGCCCGCCAGTCGACGCTCGGCGCTTCCGGCGAGCTCGATCGCCTCCGCCGCCTGGGCACCGTCCTCGAGGTCGAGATCGGCGAGCTCGGCGACGATCTCGAACAGGTCGAGCCCGAGGCAGGTCTGAGTCTGCTCCATGGGGGCTTCGGCCCGTCGGGCCGAGAAGAGTTCGTCCTCGCGCCACACGAGGATCTTTGCACCGCTGCTGGCTCTCAATGTCACTTGCATCCGTTCTGCCGCTCCGAG
Organism: Actinomycetota bacterium; assembly: GCA_030948875.1. GTDB lineage: Bacteria > Actinomycetota > Thermoleophilia > Solirubrobacterales > Solirubrobacteraceae > Palsa-465. Next base: position 3,952 of record JALYZL010000342.1, on the reverse strand, counting down.
AAGGTGGCTACCCCTGAAGGAGCCCAAACGCTCTCGCCGTGCTATGGGCTACTAAACGCAGAGATTCTGAGGAACTTCTACTCTTGCGAGTCCGGCGTCAGCCAGCGGACGCGCAACCGAGCTTCGGCGACCGGGACTCGGAGGCCAGAAGCGGCGTGAGGTTGTAAACCGCGCTCCGCGCCGGGATCTGCACTTGGGGCTGGGCGCCGAAGCCGTAGATGCCCATTGTCATGCTGAACTGGAGCTTGCTCCCCGCGACGCACTCGGGAAAGGAGACGCGGAGGCGGCGGACCCGGTTCTTCGTGTCGATCCATGCCTGGACGGGCAGGGAGTGCCCTCCCACCGCGGATTCGATCGAGCTGATCACGTTGCTGGGGACGTGGAACTGCTGCGCGTAGCGGTTCAGGTCGACCACGGCGCGGTATTCGGTCGTGTGCACGCTGTGGATCTGCAGCTGGCCGACGACCGTCGGATTCGCCCCGACCGTACGGAGGTACTGGATAAACTGGCTCGGGTTGATCGTGCTCGGCAACGAGCCGACGCCCATCGCCGTCAGTGCCTTGTTCATATCGACGTAGATCCAGGCCTTGCCGCCCGTGCGCCTCGCGGCCCCGGCGATCGACGACGAGCGCATCCAGAAGTTCAGCTGCGAGAAGATCGCCGGGCCGTGCACCCGCTGGCCGCCGACTGTCTCGTCGATGGTCATCGTGCCGCTGTTCGTAGCGGTGGCGATCTCTCCGGTCATCGTGGCGCTGACCGGAGCCGCCCCGCCGGTGACGGTCATCACCGCCGACATCTTGTAGCCCGAGGAGCTCAGCGTGGCCGCGGCCGCCCGCGACACCGGGTCGCCGACCTGGCTCGCCCCGCAGCCGCTTACGGCGATCGCCGCGCCAGCGAGCGCGCACAACAGTGCGACGATCCTCCGATTCACGGGCGTGATGCTAGCGCCGTCAGCTTCCCTCGGCGACAGCAGGCATCGTCTCCTCCTTGAGCAGTCGATCCGTGTTTGCGGCATACTACCGTGGTCCCGCTGGCGGCGTGCGCTTTGCCGCGGTGATGGTCTCAAGCATCGGCTCGGGCTGAAGTCCTCCCGCTGGCAAGCCGCCGATCTTCGCCTCTAGGCTGTCTGCGAGACGCGTCGCGACGCGGGAGCGCGCCTCCGGGGCCAGTTCGGACCGGCGGGCGAGGAAATCGCGAACCGCGCTTAGCTCGGCAGCCGAGACCGCGGTCACGTCGACGGCGACGGTGGAATCGAGCGGGGCCTGATCGGTGTCCTCCACGGCCGGAACGCCGTGCTTCGCGGTCGGCTCGCGGACGACGATGGCACCGGCGGCGATGTCGCCGAGGCGCTGGTTACGGCTCGTGAGGAGGATCGACGCCCCGCCAACGACATAGACCAGCGGAATGCTGTCGATTAGTCGCAGCAGGTTTCGCGCCGCGCTCGCCGAGAATCCAATCGGGCGCCCTCCCGCCATCACCACACGAAGGCCGTTCCAGCGCTTTCCCGGCGTTCGACCTGCCGCCCACACCTCGAAGACGATGTCGTAGCCAAAGAGGAGCAAGAAGCCTACGAGGGCGAAGATGATCACCCCGATCGATCCCGTGGTCAAGATGCCGATCACCAGAAGGGCGGCGGCGAGCAGCAGCAGCTTGAGCGCGAGATCGATCGTGCCCGCGATGAAGCGCGAGCCAATCCCGGCAAGGGTGTAGTCGAGGACGATCCCCTCGGGTGTTGGGACCGCGATCCGATCCTCATACTCCACGGCGATGAACGTAGACGGTTTCGTGCGCGCGCGCCAGCCCAACTGGAGGGAGCTCGACGAGCTCGTCCGCCGCGCGCGCGGCCGTCCCGAGCGGCTCGGTCCGGACGGCGTCCGCCGGGTCGGCGCGCTGTACCGCGGCGCCGTCGCCGATCTCGCCCATGGCCGCCGCGCGTTTCCGGGCGACCCGGCCGTCCGAAACCTCGAGGACCTGGTTCGCCGCGCTCGCGCCGTAATCTACATCGCCGAGCCGCATCGCCGGTCGGCCGCCAGCTACCTGGCGCGCGACTACTGGCGTGGCGTCAACGACCGCCGGCGACTGATCGTGCTGGCTTGGGGCTTAACGCTGGTTTCGACGGCTCTCGCCGCGGTGTGGGCGGCGCACGACCCCGGCGCCGCGGCCCGCTTCCTACCGATAAAGCTTGCCAACGGCGGCGCCGGCCCGACCCGGGCGATTGGCCTTGCCGCCGAGCAATCGGCGGCTCTGTCGGTCTCGATCTTCACCCACAACCTCTCGGTCACGTTCCTGTCCTTCGCCACCGGGATCCTGCTTGGCGTCGGTCCCGCGGTGCTGCTGCTCCTCAATGGTCTGATCCTCGGCGCCGTTGCCGGGATCGCTGCCAGCGACGGGCACGCGGCCGACGTCATCGAGTTGATCGTGCCCCACGGTGTGCTCGAGCTCTCTTGCATGGTCGTTTGCGCCGCGGCTGGAATGCGCATGGGCTGGACTCTGGTCGAACCGGGTGCACGAGCGCGGGCCGCGGCGCTGTCCGCCGAGGCGCCGCAGGCCGTCCTGCTCGTGCTCGCGACGGCGCCGTGGTTGGTCGTGGCGGGGCTTGTCGAAGGATTCGTAACGCCCCACCACCTCGCGCTGATCCCGGCGCTTGCCGTCGGCTTTGGCCTGGCGATTCCATACTGGGGGCTCGTCTGGGTCCTCGGGCGCAGGCCGGCGAGGCACGCTCACAGACGCAGTCGCGCCTTGGCGGTGAGATAGGCACGGACGCACGCACCGGGGAAGGCCCCCGGTGGTGCCTCGATCACCTGAGCGCCAGCGCGGCGGACAAGCGCCGCGGCGCGGCCGCGCGCATCGAGCAGGTCGAGCGCGGCGGCAGCGCCGTAGACATCGGCCGGCTCCTCGGGCTCCGATGCCACCAGAGCCGTCAGGTCGGGATCGCTGACCGTCGCGACCGTCACAGCGTGCCGGCGGGCCAGCACCGGGACCGCTTCGATCAGCGCCTGCGCCGCGGCTTCGTCGAACAGGTCGCAGAAGACAAGGACGAGCGAACGCTTTCCGCCCGCGACCAGATAGAAGGCCCGCGTGTAGTCGCTGTCGACAGGTCGCGCCTGAAGGTCGAACAGCGCGCGGACGACCGTGCTCCCGCCGCCACGCCGCGGCTTGAGGCGGGCGCGCACATCCGCATCGAAGGCGATCGCGCCGCAATGGTCGGAAAGCTCATCCGCCGCCAGCGCCACTGCCGCGACCGCGTCGAGGGCGACATCGAGCCTGGTCCGATCCTCGAGCGGGGCGGCCATCAGCCTGCCCGCGTCGACCAGGAAAACGATCTCGCGGGCCTGCTCGAGCCGGTACTGGTTGGTCATGGGTCGGCCCATCCGCACGGTCGCCCGCCAGTTGACGTGGCGGACATCGTCGTCGGGAAGCCATTCGCGCACCGATTCGAAGTCGGTTCCGATGCCGATCGGGCCGCGGGCGCGGCGGCTCGAGTCGAGTAGACGACCCTCACGCGCCGCGACGGCGAGGCGGCGGGCCAGGACCAGGTCCGGGTAGACGTGAACCTCAGCGGGCTCCCCCCCTTGGTGATACCAGGCTCCGAGTCTGAGCCGTCCCTCGGCGCGGACGCCGACGGCGGGAAGCACGTGGCGGCCTCGCACGCCGGCGAGGACCTGCGACTCGAGGTGCCCCGAGTCGCCCTCGGACGGCGTCAGGGCGATCCCGGCCGGAGCCGGCTGGCGCAGGCGGACGCGCCCGGCGCCGCGGACGCTCACATCGATCACGAGCGGCGCGGACACCCCGCGCGAGATCACGGGCGGCACGGTGCGCTTGACCGTGGGCCGGAACCGGATCGCCGCCGCGTCGACTGTCGTCGCGACGACGACCGCGACCGCGGCGAGGGCGGCCAGGCCGAGCGGCACGACCAGCGCTGCGAGCGCGATCGTCGCGAGCAGGGCCGCCG